>CAJQOK010000263.1 GCA_905479905.1 uncultured Aliterella sp. | reverse complement strand
AACGTTCCATCTACTAGCACAGGCTTTACTGCTGTAAAGTTGTAGTTTCTTAGAAGATGAACGGCTAATAAGTTTCTCAATGATTCAACGTATAGTTTCCCTGCTAAACCACCATTGAGAAGCTCTGATTTAAACAGTTGCGCTATGTGCAGAATAGTTGAGTCTGGAAAGATGACGCGGTGTTGTAGTTCAACAGGTGAAGATAAACCGCTTTCTAGGGCAACTTGTTCTAAAAACTTTTGGTCTAGCAAAATATTGATGTATTCACTTACTCGCTCCCTTTTGTGCCAGACAAAACTGCGATCGCTGTAAATAAATACACTTCCTGGTGGTAGAGGAGTAGATTTGCTTTGACTTCCATCAACTGACCAAGTTACGCGATCGTGAGGTAAAAAGGCAACGCTGATAGCTTGCGGCGGCATGGCAAAATCAAATTCACCGACTTCATCCAAACAACTATACTCAACATTAATGTTGTCCCAACAGGCTTTGAGATTGAAGGAAGGTTGTTGAGGAGTGGGCAAATTTATCATAAATGCGATCGCGCGTTACTAATCTTCCTCACACATTTCTAAAATCTACTTGACTGCTACTTAATTTTGAGACAACCGTTTTACTTCGATACCCCCCAATAATTGATCGGCTTCAATAAGTAAAGATGGAATGCGATCGCGATGAGGACTAGCTGCTAAACATTGACTCAAATCTAACTCGTCTAACTTATCAGCCTTAGCTCCGGGAAACCAATCGCCGCCAGAACCTAGTAAGTTGTAGCGCATCTTGGCGTACTCAATCATGTCGTAAGAAATTGCCAAATCTCTCAGCGCCAAAATCACCGGAATATTTACGCCTCCTGGTGTTTCGTCAAACTTTGGTAAGCCGATATGCCCAGAATTTACCCAATTTTTCCCTAATAATGAGACTTTCTGTTGTTCTAATCTGTGTAAAATCGGCGGCAAATATTCCTCAACCCGATCTAATAATTCTAGGGTTTTTAGGTGTTCGTCAAAGTCTTGCGGCTTTGCTGCACCAATGCTTAGAGTATGTACTTGCTCATGACTTAGACAAAATAAGTCATTAAATACCATTGGGCTAAGAGGCGCACACAAATTTACTAACTTTTGGGGCGGTTTGTACAGCATTCCGCCTTTATCAGACGGGCTAATGATAAATACACCCATGTCATGACGATTAGCAGCTAGAATCGCCTCCCAGTTGATTTGATTGATGTAGTACCAATGCAGATTTACATAGTCAAATTGATTCGTGGCGATCGCCTGTAAAATAATTTCTGTCGCTCCGTGCGTTGAAAAGCCAATAAATCTAACTTTTCCTCTAGCTTGCAACGATTGAGCAACTTCTAAACAACCCCCAGGACGCATACTTTGGTTGAAAGTTTCTTGATTATTAATCCCGTGTATTCCTAGCAAATCGACATAATCTAGCTGGAGATTAGTTAAAGATTGTTCAAAATTGCGGAGAAATTCTTGAGAATCGGCTTTAGGCGAAACTTTAGTTTGCACAATTAGGCGATCGCGCTCTAATGTAGATAAAATTTTTCCTAACTGCAACTCTGACGTACCATAACCCCGCGCTGTCTCTATATGATTTATGCCAACTTCTAAGGCTCGTTTTATTGTTGCTTCTAAATTTTGCTGATTATCTTCAGGAATTTGCGCCTCTGGGACATCTTGCCATTTATATTGATACCTCATCCCGCCGCAAGAAAATAGCGGCATTTGCAATTCTGTACGCCCAAATCGTCGATATTTCATGGCTGATTGATAACTGATTTTGGTAGTTCGGTACTCAAACGTAAAGGTAAATTAGGACTAGACAGCGATTGAGCATAAGCAGGAGTGAGAAAAGTCTGATAAATTTGCGCGTTTGGTGTCAATTGGTTGATAAATGCCAAACTTACCCCAGAAATTAGCTGACGCAGTGGTTGCACTTCTACCCCTCGACGTTCTTTAATTACCCTTGTATCGGTAATTGCTTGGCTATTAGGATTTCCTACACTTAAATGCGTTCCACCAATGGCTGTAACTAAATACTTTTGAGCGCCAAGCTGAGTAAAAGGTCGCAATTGATGATTTAGTACGGGCGTTATCGCATCTTCGGTACTCGCTAAAACTAAGACGGGAATATTAATTTTACTTAAACCATTTTCGCCAAATAATTGTCCAACTACCGGATTAAGCGCGATCGCATTTTTTATGCGTTTATCTTGCAATTCCACTTTACTATCAATCAAAGTCGCCGCTCCACATTGCAACCAATCGGCGGGTGCTTGCGCTAAAGGGTTTACACCTTTACACGCTTGACGCAATTGCTGTAAGTTTAATTCTCCCCCAGCCACCGCCAAAGCTGTATAACCGCCCAAAGAATGACCGATAATACTAACTTTTTCTGTATTAAGTTTGCCTTGTAATGCTCCTGTTTGCTGGTTAAGCTTGCTTAACTCGTCAAGTAAAAAGCTAATATCTTTAGGGCGATTAATAAACTCCGTAGCTGGTAACAACGAATTTGGACTAACAGTGCGATCAGGATGTTCTAAGGCTGCTACTGTTAACCCATGACTTGCTAAATGACGCGCTAAGTAGCTAAAAAACTTGCGATCCGCCCTCAAACCTGGAGAAATTACAACTAAAGGAGTTGGGCGCAAAGCAGATAGTAAAGAGTTTTGCTGAGGATAATAGATATCTACAGGAAGATTGCGAAGCCCTGCGTGCGCGCTTGCGCTATCGCGTTGTCGATCTTGAAAAACTATTGTTTGCTCTATTACCTTTGCTGTTCCCAATTTAGCAGGGTCAAAACTAGGTTTAAACTCTGTACTACTTGTAACAGCTAACTTGTCTGCTAAAGATGAGCCTACCGCCTGACTTTGCAAGTAAGAGGGATTGAATTTTACAGCTAAGGCGATCGCTGCCGTTGCATCTATGACAATATTATCTTGGGGATAAGCTTTAATTAAACTAACTACGCTCACTCCGTTAGCTTGCTGGGCGGCTAAACTTACGGCAGCTTGGAGTTGAGGTAGAGTTAGTTCAGGAATCGCTACCCCCAAATATTTTAGTAATTGTTTTCCGTAAGGCGAAGCCGATAATTGAGTAATATATCCATCAGCACGTTCTGGATCTATTTGCAAGCGATTATTTAAAGTTTTTCGGACTTGAGGAGTTAAAAAAGCCGAGTATAGTTGCAATTGTGGCGGTACAACCCCGGTTTTGGCAAATTGTTCTAACTCGGAAATGGCGATCGCACTTTCAAATCCTCCCAATTTTAGCGTTACTTTTTCAGCAGCCATTACTGGGGTTGCAAATATTGGGGTTGCGATCGCTAAATGCCACAACTTTTTTCTAACTACCTTGCTAATCCCACTGCTACTAAATTTTTGAACGTTGGACAGTAGTGTATTTTTATTAATCACAAAATTTTATTACCTATTTCGTTCTATTATGTACGCCTCTGGTTTTGACAGTGTTCAGCCAAAATAGGGACATTAGTAATTATTCAATGTTAAATCTACTTGTTCGTGTAAAGCAGCCGGGAAAACCAAAGTTCAGCGTGTCTAGACTAGCAAAAGTTGAGGTAACAAAAAATACTGGACTACTAAATAAGCAATTATGGGAAACAAAACATAAAATAGTGAAGACTAAAAACTTAGAGAAACTATTACATCGCTATTATGGTATTTATTGTATCGTCGGTATTTACACGAACAGTTGCGGGTTTAACGACCGTTTTAGCAACAGTTGCGATCGCTTATCCATTTCCCAGCATTGCCCAGCTAAATCAAAACCAACCCGCTCCCCCTAGTTTACCAAGTTCAGCGACGCGATCGTTGCAGCCAGCGCTTGACTATACCTTGGGAGGAGGCGATCGCATTCGTCTCAATGTTTTTGAAGTACCAGAATACAGTGGTGACTACCAAATTCCCCCCGGAGGAGCGCTATATTTACCTTTAATAGGTGGCATAACAGTGCTAGGACTAACCCAAGAACAAGCCGCCGAAGCGATCGCGGCTAGGTACTCTCGTTTCCTGCGACGACCTTTAGTAACAGTAAGTTTACTTTCTCCTCGTCCGATTAACGTGGTAGTTGCTGGAGAAGTCTATCGTCCTGGCTCCTATACAGTAGGTTTGCAAGGCGGCGCTGGCGATAATCCTGGGGTGCAGTATCCGACGATTTTAGGCGCGCTAACTTTAGCCGAGGGTGTAACCTTAGCTGCTGATATTCGTCAAGTGCAGTTGCGGCGACGACAGGGATTAGGGCCAGAAGTAGTGAGCAATCTTGACTTAACCCAACTAATCCAATCAGGAATTGCCCCATCAGATATTACCCTGCGCGATGGAGATACAATTTTTGTTCCAGTATCATCCCAGGTGAACTTAGCGGAGATCCGGCAATTTTCCACCGCCAGCTTTGCCGGATCGGTCAATAGACCTCGCACAGTAACCGTAGTCGGCGAAGTAAACCGTCCTGGCTCCTACACGGTAATTGGCGGCTCTACGACGGGG
>CAJQOK010000262.1 GCA_905479905.1 uncultured Aliterella sp. | reverse complement strand
CATACCCGATTGACATTGCGCGCTTATTCAATCGGCGATCACCCAGTTCTAAGGTTGCAAAATTTTTCTCCCAGCAGTCCAGCATTGCTTGTTACCTTTAACACCCGATTTCAATTACTGTACCGTATTTGCTGTACTGTTCCTTAAATCCTTTGCCAGTAAACCTTTCAAGACTTAACGGGAAAAGTCAGGTATTTTATCCATTACTACAATGAATTGCTAAGGCTTTAGTCAGTCTGTCCTTACTTATTCAGGACTACCCGCCAGATAATCGGCAACAATTTAACTTTTGCTTAAATGTGCGATCTACCAATTTACAGACTGTCTATCGGCAAAATTAGAGCAAATATTTCTAAGCTATCAATAATATATAAGTTTCTGTAGACCTTGCCATCATGAACAATTACAGCCGTCAAAGAGATAGCAATGCTTGGATTTTTCAAACCTGGGCTGCGTTTGGTCTTTCTATAGGATTAACAACTATAGGAATTATCAATTTACCTGTAAATAACTGGATCAAAGGCTTTATGGGTATGGGTTTGGCTTTCAGTGTTGGCTCAACTTTTACGCTGGCAAAAACTACTAGAGATTTGCACGAAGCTACAAAAATTGTCTCTAGAATTGATGAAGCTCACGTAGAAAAATTATTGAGTCAAAATCATCCCTTAAAATAATTAATCAGAAAAGCACTATCTATTTTGATAGATTACACCTATTTCTAAAAATCACCTTGCTAAATACTTTCCTTTACCCATAATGCCAGCCCACCACCACGACCACGAGCGGCGATGAAGTCTTCTGTTACTCTAAAAAAGGCGAAAAAGGGCGCTTTAGAAACTGATTGTTCGTAAAAATCTGCATCTTTAAGCTTTCCACCTCGAAACCCCCCACTATAAATAGCTCGATTAAACAACAAAATCTCTACTTGTGTAAAATCAAACATTAGCAAATTTTTCTTATCTAAATAACGAGCGGGCCCAGTTAACTTAAGCTGTAAGGAGCCAAATTGCACAGAATTAGTAATTCTAGCCTCGCCCAAATTCTGAGAGGGAAAAAAAGAAATCTGTGCAGGAGCAATTTGGGGTACATAAAAGCCTTTACCTAAAGCCACACCACTTTTAAAATGAGCGTTTTTAGGAGCAGTAAAGCAAAGCCGCCACTGACCAAACAGCGATTCGAGGGGATATACAAGTTTTTGTTGCTTGGCTGCTTTTTCGGCTTGCAATAAAGCTTTGACTACTTCTTTAGCCTCTGGGCGATCGCTTTTACTTCGTAAACTAGCCGCCGCATGGTCTAAAACATCAATAGTCGAATCTAAAATAGTCATAATTATTTATAACGCCACAAATTATTAGCTATATGCGATTATCTCAAGGACAGCTAAATTTACTCGAACGTTGTCCGCGTCAATTTCAACATACTTATTTAGACGGTATTATATCTCCTACTAGCTTAGAGCAACAAGAGCGGTTAAGCTCTGGTAGCCGCTTTCACCTTTTGATGCAGCAGCGAGAATTAGGTTTACCCATTGATGCAATTGTCAAAGAAAATGAACAATTGCAAGGTTGGATGAATGGCTTTGCGATCGCCGCTACAGAAATATTAACTCCTGCTGACGGGGAGTTTCGAGAAAGCGAACATTGTCGCACTTTGCAAGTTGAAGAATATTTGCTAACAGTAATTTATGACTTATTTATCGCTAGAGATGACACTTGCCAAATTCTCGATTGGAAAACTTATCCCAAACCCCAAGATCGGCGAAAATTAGCCCAAAATTGGCAAACTCTACTTTACCAGTATGTATTGGCAGAAACGAGCGAATATTTACCCGAACAAATTTCTATGACTTACTGGTTTGTGCAATCAGACGACAAACCGCAAAGTTTAACCTTTAATTACAGCAATACTCTCCATCAGCAAATAGAGAAGAAACTCAAGCAGTTACTTCTGCAACTGACTAATTGGCTTAAAAGTTACGAAATCGGCGAACAATTCCCGCAAGTGGTAGAAGGTAGCAAAACTTGTAATTACTGCCAATTTATTAGTAAATGCGATCGCAATTTCGAGGCAGATTTATCAGCCCAAGAATATAGTACAAATAAACTACCGCTTCTTGCTAATATTCAAGAAGTAGTAATTCAGTAACAATACATCTGGTGCAAGTTTAGTAAATGACACAATTGCAATGGACTGTAGTATCTATAGAATCGCCGCCAGAGTGGTTTGTTGAAGCGGTGAAAAGCTATATTCCCAAGTCTTCGGGACATTACGCGGCTCAACTGTTGTGGCAGCGCGGGATTCGGGATGTGCAGCAGTTGGCAGAATTTATTAAACCCCAACTATATCAGGTTGCTAGTCCTTTTGTATTTGGGCAAGAAATGGAGCAAGCGGTAGCTAGATTAAAACAAGCGCGCGATCGCCCAGAAAAGGTAACTATTTGGGGAGATTTTGACGCAGATGGGATTACGTCAACGGCGGTGCTATGGGATGGATTAGGGCAGTTTTTCCCGCAACATCAGCAGCTAAATTACTACATCCCCAATCGTCTCACCCAATCGCACGGTTTAAACTGTCAGGGAATTGATGAACTTGCCCAAAATAATACGGCGTTAATTGTTACTTGCGATACTGGCAGCACAAATATTGAAGAAATAACTTATGCAAACTCTTTAGGAATTGACGTTATAGTTACCGATCATCATACTTTACCGAGTGATCGCCCACCTGTAACAGCAATTATCAATCCTCGTTATTTGCCAAGCAACCATCAATTGTTTAATCTTTCTGGAGTTGCCGTTGCTTACAAGTTAGTAGAAGCACTTTATCAAACCTTACCTGATATACCCCAGCAACCTTTAGAAGACTTGCTAGATTTGGTTGCGATCGGACTAATTGCCGATTTAGTGCAGCTAAATGGCGATTGTCGGTACTTGGCACAGGTGGGAATAGAAAAAATGCAATCCGACTCCAAAAAGCCAGAAACCAAGCGCCGCAGACCTGGAGTTGGGCGCTTATTGGATCTTTGTCGTCGAAGTGGCGATCGCCCTACAGATATTTCTTTTGGTTTGGGCCCACGAATTAACGCCGTAAGTCGGATTCAAGGGGATGCGTCTTTTTGCGTAGAGTTGCTGACAAGTAGAGATGTTGAGCGTTGCAACCAATTGGCGGAAGAAACGGAACTTGCAAACGCGCGGCGCAAGTCTTTACAAAAAGATGTCCAGCAGCAAGTAAACGCCAAGCTAGAGCAGATGGACTTATCAACGACCAGCGTTATAGTTTTAGAAGATCCACAATGGGCTGTAGGGGTGCTGGGATTGGTCGCCGGACAAGTTGCCCAGCAAACAGGTCGCCCGACGGTTTTACTAAGTACCGAAGGTCAAACAGCCTTTGCTCGTGGTTCGGCGCGATCGGTCAATCAAGTTGATTTGTATCAATTAGTGAAAGATCAGGCGCATTTACTGCACCGATTTGGCGGACATCCTTTTGCGGCGGGGTTGAGTTTACCTGTAGAAAATATCCCGTTATTTACTGATGCAATTAATCAAAGACTGCGGCAAATATTGGGAAATGCGACTTCACCGCCCACAATGCAAGCCGATTTAGTCGTCACCGTTGCTGATTTAGGTAAAAAGCTATTTTGGGAATTGAACTTGCTTGAACCCTGTGGAATGGGCAACCCCGTACCAAAACTGTTGATTCAAAACTGTTGGATTGACAAAACTTGGAATCGTAATATCCGCGACACTAAAGGGAAAGAAGTTAGGTATATAAAAACCGATTTTGAACTTCGAGATGAGTCTACAAATCTAAGATTTCCTGGCGTATGGTGGGGACATTACCGCGAAGAAATCCCTAAAGGGCGCTGCGATGCAATCGTAGAACTCGATTACAACAGTTATGAAAATCCAGAAAAAGGTATAAAACCCCATTATGAAGTTAGGCTTATAGCTATTCGTAGTAGTGCGATCGCTAATCAATTTACATCCTCAGCGCCAAATAAGATTTTAGATTGGCGACAAGAAGGTTCAGTGCAAGGAGCATCAGTTTTGTTAGTTAAAAATTGTCCTAGTAACTGGGACGATTTACGGGCTTGGTACGAACGAAGTCTTGATGAAAATAAACCGCTTGCGATCGCTTTTAGCGCCCCTAACTCTGTTTCACCCCGTCAAGTTTGGCTAAATTTGGTAGGGATTGCTAAATATCTCAGCCGCACTGAGCAAAGTGTTACGCGCATTCAACTAATGGAAAAATTGGGAATCAGCGACTTATTATTGCGATTAGGATTTACAGCTTTAAAGGGTTTGGGTTTTAAAGTTAGCTTTCTTAATGGAGCTTTTAAAATGAGCTTGCTTCAAGTATCAACTATTGCTGATACTGAGAACTTGCAAATTATTGAGCAATTTATCGCGGCGGTACGTGAGGAGCAATTTCAACGCCAGTATTTTTATAAAGTGCCGCTTTCTACTATTAGTGCAGTTTTTTCTGAGGAAGTGCCTGTAGAGGTGTAGTTGTGAGTAGCAACCTCAACTAAACAATTAGGGGAAATAACGGTATATCTCTTTTCGATGGAGTATGCGGGAAAAAACCACAGCCTTCTCACCCACGAAAAGTCCAATTCGATAGTCACCTACTCTAATGCGATAGTAATCTCCCTCTGCTTTTAGTTTTTTGACATTGGTTAAATTTAGCAGACTATCAATGGCTTCAACTTCTTCAATAACTGCTTGAATTCTTTGTAATAGCTCTGCATCTTTGATTTTGCTGAGGTCTTTTTCAAAGCTTTTTCTAAATTCAACATTCATTGCTGCTGGCTCAAAATCTTAAATATGGCTTCTCGACTAACAGGTTCAGTGTTTTCACCTTCCTCAATCGCTTTGACCAAACCAATATCTTCCATTGCTTCAATAATAATGTCAGTAAAAACTTCTTTTTGTTCTTGCAGGACTTCAGAAATCGCACTTTTGAGCAGTTGTTTAAGTTCGCTTGTATCCAATGTAGTTTCAGACATTTTATTTTCCTCTGCGTGTGTCAAGACATTATTTTGTAGCCAGCCATTGCTTTTGAGTTACTAGCACCGCCGCCTGAGTGCGATCGCGTACCCCCAATTTATGCAGAATTGTATGGACGTGTACTCTAACTGTACCTGGCGTAATATACAGGGCTTCGGCAATCTCTTGATTTGATTTGCCTGTAGCAATTAGCGCCAAAATTTCTTGTTCGCGTGGCGTTAGAGGTATGGTTGACGATTCTTTTACATCTTTGTCTACATTATTAGCTGTCAATTTGGGTTCAAACTTAGCTCTAATTTCTGTAGTTGCTGTTCGATCCCACCAAGAAGCCCCCGCCGCAACAGAACGAATTGCTAAAACTAAAACCTCTGCCGAAATTCCTTTTAAACAGTAGCCTTGCGCCCCGGCTTCTAGCAACCGCGTAATTAAAGGCTGCTGGGAGTGCGATGTCAATACTAAAACTGGTAGTTGTGGATTTTGTTGCTTGATTTGA
>CAJQOK010000261.1 GCA_905479905.1 uncultured Aliterella sp. | reverse complement strand
CTTTTAACTTAGCTACTTTTAGACGCATAGCTTCACGCCGAGACGAACCTTTTTTACTTCTTGACAGTTTGCGCTGTGCTTTCCTAATCTTGCGTTCTAGCGGTAGGTAATCAGGACTATTAACTGCTGATCCCGAACTTAAATAGGCGAAGGTTTTTAAACCTAAATCGATACCTATTGAGGGGTTTAGGGCTGGCAAAATAACAGATTGACCTGACACTACAAAGCTAAGGAAATAGCGCCCTGCTCGGTCTTTAATCGCTGTCACTGAGCTAGGCTCGGATGGTAACGGACGCGACCAAACAGTTTTAAGATTACCAATCTTAGCTAAATAGACAATCCCATTCTTAATCGAAAAGCCGCCTTTCCTAAACCTTGCAGTTTGTCGGCTATCTTTCTTTTTAAACTTGGGAGGTTTAACTTTAATCCCCTTTCTTTTGCCCTTGAGAGAATCAAAAAAGTTTTTGTATGCTACGCCTAAATCACTAATAGATTGTTGCAAAGGAATGTTTGAAACCTCGCTCAACCATCCTCTTTTTTGAGTCTTTTTAGCTTGGGTGATACAGACCTTCTGCAAGTCTCCTAGCTTAGGCAGCTTGTCCGATTGCTTGCACAATGCTAGTGCATCGTTATAAACAACTCTGCAACAGCCAAATACTCTACCGAAGTCTTTTCGCTGTTGGTCGGTTGGATAAATTCTGTACTGATAACGTGCTTTCATGTTAGTATTGTACAGCAATTAACCGGAATTGGTATGAAAAAACGGTTAGATTTTCGGATTGAGGAGTTTGAGTTTGAAATTCTTGAGGATTATTGCAAGTCTGTTGGTAGAACAAAATCCGACGTACTTAGAGAGTTGATTAGAAGCCTAAAACCTAGTATAAAGCCATCCTAGAAGGACGGGGCTTATATCCCAATTTTCCGGTCAATGAACCAGACGAGCAAACAATCCGTATTATTTCACTTCGTAAAGCTTTACCTTATGAACGAGAACGCTATGAACAATACCTCAAAGACGAACTGGGAGAAACTTGACTCACTCACAGAAGAAGAAATTGATACATCTGATATTCCTCCATTAACTGAGGAGTTTTTCAGGAAATCGTGGTGGTGGAAACCTGTAGAGCAATTAAATGTTCTTGTTCAAGTAGATCCCAAAACTTTAGCCTGGTTTCAAGCTCAAGGTGAGGATTATGAGAAGAAAATGGCTGCGGCACTACAGATTTATGCGGACGCTCACAAAGTATAGTCAAATATAGTTTTAGCCTAGGATTTGGGAATGATATAAGTATTGTTTCTCTAAATTCTTATGTTTGGAAATCTATTTAATAATCTGACAGCTTTGATAGGTTCTAAAGTACAGGAAGCTGTCAAAGAGCTTACAAAAGGTTTTGCTGTTCCTGAAGCTGAGGAACCCTTTATACTCATTCGTCAATTCAAGATCGCCGATCCAACTGTAACAAAGGGAGGCATTGCAGTTGTTGGAGAAAGTTGGCAGATTGAAGCCTACGACGATAATCCTTTTCGTCTAAATACAACCGATCCCTTACGAAAGGTAATTTTATTTGAAATTGCCGAACCAACAGACTCAGAATGCGTAATTGCTTGTCGATTTCAAGCTAAAGCACTAGATACCGAAAAGGCGATCGCACTAAACTTAAGTTTATGCGACCAAAAGCAAGGTCTTATGACTGCAAAAGCATGGACAACAAGCATTTCGCCCACTGAAAATTGGCGTTCTTTTGAAGTTCGCGCCCATTTCAAGAAAAACACTACTCCTGTTAAAGTTCAAGTTATGGTCGAATTTGAAAGTAGTGGCATCCTTGAAATTAAGAACATTGAACTACTGAAAGCTCCTGTAAAAGTGCAAGCTTAGAAGTTGGAAAATTTCGCAATATTTCAAGCAATCAAAGCGGCTTTAATCCATTGACTCAATGTAGATACGACTTCATCAATCGGGATTTCTTGGGATTGGCGGCTTTTTCTTTCCACTACTTCTACTTTATTTTCCTTCAAACTGCGTCCGGTAACGATTCTGTAGGGTATCCCAATTAAATCTGCATCTTTAAACTTAACTCCTGCTCTTTCGTTGCGATCGTCTAATAAAGTCTCAATTCCGGCGGCGTTTAATTGGGTGTAGAGTTTTTCTGCGGTTTCTACTTGCTGGGTGTCGCTGATATTAGGAATACAGATAATGACGTGATAAGGTGCGATCGCAACTGACCAAATAATGCCATCTTTATCGTAAGATTGCTCTACAGCAGACTGTGCTAGGCGTGACACCCCCACACCATAACAACCCATCACTAAGGGTAATTCCTCCCCTTGTTCGTTTGTGTAGGTAGCTCCCAAGGCTTGCGAGTATTTCGTCCCTAGTTGAAAAATATGCCCGACTTCAATACCTCTAGCACTTTGTAAGATTTGGGTAGAATTGTGAGTTGAGAAGTCGCCTGCTCTTGCTTTTTGTAAATCTATAGCTTGTAATGGCTTGGGGAATTGTTGCCCCCAAGAAGCGCCGACTACGTGGTAGTTTGATTCATTAGCGCCAGTGACAAAGTTTTGCAGTGAGGCGGCGGTTTCATCGACTAGGCGTAAAAATTTGGGATGAATAGTGCGATCGCTCTTTATATAATCGTCG
>CAJQOK010000260.1 GCA_905479905.1 uncultured Aliterella sp. | reverse complement strand
GGTTGCATCAACCTTATCGTCAAGGGCTGATTCATGGCTTTGAAGCGGTACAAATCGCCGCTCAAGAGGCGGGGGCGTTGGGTTTGGTTATTAGTGGTGCAGGCCCAACTCTACTCGCTTTGGTGGATAAAATTCAGGCGGCGAATGTAGAAAGGGCGATCGCATTGGCTTGGCAATCTGCGGGGGTAACGGTGGATGTGCGATCGCTCAATCTTGATTCTCAAGGCGCTAGGGCTGATTGCGCTGGATAACAAATTGGTAATAGCGTGGATGCAGAAATCATCGACAGCCTTTCACCGCACTGTTAAGAAGTTTATTATTATCAGTGAGGATAAGAACAGACTTTATATTTGTAGCCTTACCTAGGCAAGATGTTTGGTCACAAGAAATGGCGCTAGGATAATTTTCCAGTTATCTACTTTTCAATCTCCTCAAATTCTTACCTAATGAAATTTTTACCACCCTTACTAATTGCGCCGATTGTTGCCTTAATCTGTTCAACCTCAGCTTTTGCCAAAGTGCGAACCCAAGTTGTTGAATACAAGCACGGAAACACCGTACTACAAGGCTATTTAGCCTACGATGACGCAATCAAAGGGCAACGTCCGGGAGTGATGGTTGTGCATGAATGGACGGGCTTAGGCTCCTACGTTAAGAAGCGCTCTGAGCAATTAGCAAGCCTTGGCTACGTTGCTTTTGCTGTTGATATGTATGGTAAAGGTATTAGACCTACTAATACCAAGGATGCTGCTACCCAAGCTACTATATACAGATCTAACCGCCAATTGATGCGCGATCGCGCCTCAGCAGGATTGAAAGTATTACAAGACAACAAACTTACCGACAAAAACCGCATTGCTGCTATTGGCTACTGTTTTGGTGGTACTACAGTTTTAGAAGTCGCGCGAAGCGGTGCAAATGTTGCAGGTGTAGTTAGCTTTCACGGTAACTTAGACACGCCCAACCTCAAAGATGCTACAAAGATCAAAAGTAAGGTTTTAGTTTTACACGGTGCGGACGACCCTTTAGTTCCTAAAGCCCAGATTGATACTTTTGAAAACGAGATGCGTCAAGCAAAAGTAGATTGGCAAATGGTAGAGTACGGAGGCGCAGTACACAGTTTTACTAATCCTGAAGCTGGTAACGATGTCTCAAAAGGTGTAGCTTACAACGCTACCGCCGATAGACGCTCTTTTGCAGATATGCAGCAGTTTTTTGCCGAACTATTTACAGCTAAAAAACCTTAATAAGTAATCCTAAGCGATCGCGCACATTTAAAATAGCGATCGCTTTATCCTTTACTTTTTGGACAAAATTATCCACACCGCATGAATGATTCCAGGTATATAGCCAAAAAGTGTCAAAACAATATTTATCCAAAAATCTTTTCCTATCCCTACTTGTAGGAAAACACCTAGAGGAGGTAAGAAAATTGCAGCTATTAAGCGAATAATATCCATAGTAGTTTCCTTTGTAGCCTACTATGCCATCAGGCGATCGCAGCTACTATATTACTTTTTCAATATGTCACAAATTGGCAAAGGCGACATCTTTATAGAGATAGATTGAATAAGTTTTCAACCGCCACTAATTTTAGCTTTATAACCCAACTGCGTCAAAATCTGTAAAAGCTTTTGGGTATGTTCT
Source organism: uncultured Aliterella sp. (assembly GCA_905479905.1). Classification (GTDB taxonomy): domain Bacteria; phylum Cyanobacteriota; class Cyanobacteriia; order Cyanobacteriales; family Chroococcidiopsidaceae; genus Aliterella. The sequence continues at coordinate 3,692 of CAJQOK010000260.1, read as the reverse complement.
CCCTGAATTTCAATTTCATTTTCTTTGACTGTTCCCCCCGTACCGCACTGACTTTTCAGCTTTTTTACAAGTTCAACCAAAGTTTCATTTTTAGCTTTAAAACCAGTAATTACAGTAACAGTTTTGCCTTTGCGTCCTTTGCGGGAAGCTTGGATTCTGACATCTTGCTCTGAAGCTGGTAAATCGGGAACACCCCTTGCTAAAGCTGGATTATTATCGCCAAACTCTTGATAAACAAAACGGGTTTGACTAGATTTAGTCGAGTCAGAATTGCGATTAGGTGATGCCATAAAAATATTAAGCCTATTAGCCTAGCCTATCTATACTAACTTGTGCAAGCTCCATCGCCGCCAGAACGCCACAGCAGCGCTACCATTTATAATTAAAACTATACCCAAACATCTGCTAATACTTATTTTTACTGTTGCTCAAAGTTCCGAAACTAATTAATAATGCGAAAACTTTTGCCAGGAATGTTGTTTACTCTACTTACTCTCTCTAGCTGCGATATTCCTTTAAATGCAGACATCGGCTTACCACCATCGAAAACTATCGCCGCTTCCCCAGTAAAACCCCCTTCAGCTATGGAAAAATCTATTCATCAACAAATCAATCAATATCGTCAGTCGCGCAAATTGCCGCCTTTAACCCTTGATTCTCGCATTAGCGCCCAAGCAAAAATTCATAGTCAAAATATGGCAAGTGGTAAAGTACCTTTTAGCCATGATGGATTTGAGCAGCGCGTCTCTATTATCCGTCGCCAAATTCCTTACCAGGCGGTAGCGGAAAATGTTGCTTTCAACCAAGGTTATTCTAACCCCGCTGAGCAAGCTGTTGATGGTTGGATTAAAAGTGATGGTCATAGAGTCAATATTGAAGGTCAATATAACTTAACGGGTATCGGCATTGTCAAAAATGCCAAGAATGAATACTATTTTACTCAGCTATTTATCAACCGCCGCTAATATAATGCAAGTACCAGATTTTCAAGTATGCGATCGCGATCTTAGCGACAACACACTATCGCAGTATTTAACCTCTGAAGCTGTTGCCATAGATACCGAAACTATGGGATTATTGCCCACGCGCGATCGCCTATGTTTAGTACAAATATGCGATGCTCAAGGTATAGTAACGGTAGTCCGCATTGCCAAAAATCAAGCCGATGCCCCCAATTTAAAACAATTATTAGAAAATATTAATGTTGTTAAAGTTTTTCACTTTGCCCGGTTTGATTTAGCAACTTTACGCCAATATTTGCATATTCTAGTACAGCCCGTATTTTGTACAAAAATTGCTAGTAAATTAGCTAGAACTTACACTAATCGACACGGTTTAAAAGATTTAATTCAAGAATTAGAAAACGTAGAATTAGATAAAAGCGCTCAAAGTTCTGATTGGGGAAATGCGGCAAACTTATCAGATAAGCAACTAAATTATGCCTCTAATGATGTGCGTTATCTCCTAAGTGCTAGACAAAAATTAATCGCCATGCTAGAGCGCGAAGAAAGATTAGAGCTTGCCAATAAATGCTTTGAAGCTCTGCCAACTATGGTGAGTTTAGACTTATTACAATTTAAAGACTTATTTGAGCATTAATAAATTACTAACAAAAAAATTTGTTAATTTAAACTAATTATATATCGTTAGACTGATGCGAAGAATAACCGAACATTAAAGAATAATGAGGCAATGATTGCAGCGTTTAATCTGCGATCAAACTTGTTCAATCGATTAAAGCATGGTAGGAGTATTTAATATGAAGCGTGTAACTTCTTGGCTGCAAAGCATTAAAATAAAGCAGATTATAACAGTGTTTCTGGTAGGGTTAACTTTTTTAATTGGTAGTGCCTTTGACATTCACGGCAATCAACTACAAGCTCAAGCAGAAGCCGTAACACCCGAAGCAACTCAGTACAAAGTAGAGGGTAAAAGTGAGGGAGAAGTTAAAGTAGATAGAATCAAAGATAACGCCGAAAAATCTGCAAAACTGCTCCAAGACGAAGGACTAAACATTAAAAATAGAGCCGCCGAAGGTAAAGGCAAAAATATATTTGAAAATATAAAAGAGAAACTTAATCTTGACGAACCAATCGATCCAGGCACAAAAAAAGCTGGAGAGCAATTGCTTGAAGCAGCAGAAGATATAGTTAAAGTTCCTCAGAAAGCTTTAAATGATGTTAGCAAGTAAGCTAAAATAGAATTTTTAAAAACAATCCCTTCTATGTTTAGGGGGGATTGTTTTATGGAATCTGTTAGACTTATTGAATTATCAAAATCAGTTTTTTATCCCAAATAACGGAAACTGAAACTATGAAGCTTGCTAAAAGCCTTAAGCGTCAATAGGTAAATACACTTTTAAGTGCAAAAGCGGTGGTTGTACTTGCTTTCAAAACAAACCTGCTCAAATTAAGCTTACAACGCTGAGTTTATAGGAAAATTTAGCGATCGCCTCCTTGATTGCTTGCTTCCGCACAATTGCCGCCCTAAATTTTAGCCTATAAAACATTTTCTGATTTACAAAATTATACAAACAAACTTCCTCTATTCCGACTTTAGAGGGAGTTAGGAAAAAGAGCCAACGATATATATAAGAGATGGGTCTACATATAAGTAGCCAAACAGTAGTTAGTAATTGATGTTTATAAAACCATTTTATAAACGCTGAACAATTAGTGTACGAATTTTTGTGTACTAAGGACTAATCGCTTTAATTTAACAAAGAAGGAAAGGCATGAATTTGAGTACAATTACTCCGTTATATAGTCAATACTTGGGAGTAACAAGAGTTGTGGAAACGCAAGTAAGCACTATACCCCAGACTGTAGCTTTATTTTCAGCACCGCAGTTTTTAGTAGCATTGATTGCCGGGGTCTTAATGGCTTTTGCCTTCCAACTACTATTAACTAACTTCTCTGTTGCCTTTGGCATTTCAGCCATAGGAGGATCATCTAATTCATCTAGTTCGGATGAATCGGAAAGTTTGGGTAGCACTATTCGCAAAATAGAAACGGCGGTTGGTCTTTGGACTTTAATCACCGTTAGTATTGCCTTATTTATTGCTTGTTTTTTAGCAGTAAAACTGAGCTTAGTTAGCAGTGCAGTTTTAGGCGCAATTACAGCTATTGTTATTTGGTCTACTTACTTTTCGTTGCTAGTTTGGGTAGGTTCAACTACCGTAGGTTCGTTAATTGGCTCGGTTGTAACTACGGCTACATCAGGCTTTCAAGGATTGATGGGAACTGCCGCTACAGCTATGGGTGCAAGCGCCGCTTCATCGCAATTAGTTTCGACAGCCGAATCTATTACCGCCGCAGTGCGCCGCGAATTGACTTCGGGAATTGACCCCAATAGTATCCGCGATACTTTGCAAAGTTCTTTAAGCAATTTGCAATTACCTAAGCTAGATGTAGAGGAAATTCGCAGCCAGTTTGAGAAAATACTTAGCACCTCAGATTTGCAAAGCCTAGCAGGAAATGAAGGCTTAAATATTGATCGTCAAACGCTAGTAGATTTAGTTAGCAGCCGTACCGACTTTTCTAAGCAAGATATTAGTAAAGTTGTCGATCAACTAGAAGGTGCTTGGAAAAATGTAGTTGGTCAGCCACAACAAGATACGCAAACACAGATTCAGAAATTTTTACAATCTGCAACTCCAGAAGAATTGACTTCTGCTGATTTAGCCGGACAAC
>CAJQOK010000259.1 GCA_905479905.1 uncultured Aliterella sp. | reverse complement strand
GGCAGTTCTTATGATCGCGCGGTCACAAGTTATCGTACTCGTTACAATGCGCCACCCTTGGAAGTTAGAAATCGGACTAATTTCCGTACAACCGGAGGGATTAGAACCCCCTCATCTTCTACAGTACGCCGTCGTTCCCCTTCAAATAATAGCAGCCGTTCTAGTGGCTCTGGTTTTGGCTCTAGCACCTTACGCCCTTCAGGCAATTCTAATTCCAGCCGCGTCAGACGACCTTCTTCAGGTAGTTTTGGTAGTGGTAGTCGTTCTAGCGGTTCAAGGAGTCGTTCTAGAAGTCGGCGCTAACTAATTCAAGAAGGGAATGGATTGTTCGGCGTTGCTAAATTCATGTATAAAGATGAATACGCGATCGCAAATCCCCTTGTAGAGACGTTGCAATGCAACGTCTCTATATTTTTTGCTATTTACGGTGTTTGCCAGATTCTCTGATGATATTGAGCTATATCTGCATAGGGATCGGTTGCGGGGTGGCTGTGGTCGTGATGGTGGTGATGTCCATGATCGTGAGTGCTATTTGCTCCCGCCGCTAAACGAAATTTGCACATTTCGCAGTTCATCTGTACTTGACCAAGTTGAGTTTCAATTTCTCGCTCTCTTAGTACAGAAAATAATTGCGGATGTAAGCCCATTTCTGGCAAACAATCAATGGTTATTTCTGGGTGTTGCTGTTGTTCTACAGCAGTAATATCAAAAATCTTTTTGACTAATACCCCCGTAAACAAAAAGTAGGGTAAAACAACTATCCGTTTGGGGTTGTAAAGTCGAGCGCGACGGAATCCTTCTTCTAGACGGGGATGGGTGATGCCGATAAAACAAATTTCCACAGTGGCATAACCGCTACCTTCCCAAAGAATCCGAGCTAGTTTATACAAGTCGCCATTGGCATCAGGATCGCTTGCACCACGACCGACAAATAACAATACTGTATCAGCGCGATCGCCTTTAATCGCATCAAGTTCTGCTAAACGCGATTTCCACAACTCCACAATCCCCGGATTTATCCCAAAATGCCGCCCGTAGTGAAACTTTAGCTGGGGATGTCGAATTCTAGCTTTATCTAATTCGTTAGTAACATCAAATTTGTTATGCCTAGCAGCAAATAACAAAATAGGCAGCACGGATAATTCGGTATAACCTTGTTCTATACAAAAATCTACTCCTTGTTGAATTGTTGGTTCGGTTAATTCCAAAAAACAAGGTAGTACAGGTCTTGAGGTATCTAGGGCTTGATAAGCCGCCGTAAAGTCTAAAAAACTTTGCCGTCCTGAGTCGTCTTTAGTACCATGACCAATCGTTAGTAAAGGGCGCGATAGCGGTAAAGGTGTTAATTCAAGAAGCCCAGTTGAGTATTCTGTGTTTGGTGTATTTACAACAGTCATTAAAAGTAGGTATCCTTTCCTGTGCGACACAGGAAATAAATTAAGCTAGTGACAATTTAGGCATCCTGGCTAACGCTGACTGGATTTGAGACAACCTAAATTAAATTGTTCTTCCAGAATCGTTTACAGTTGCGGCACAGCCCCGGACTTGCACCGGAGTTTCCCTAATTGTCACTGATTATGCTTTAGTGCTTAGTCATCTTAACTGATCTTTCTTGGTTCTAAATCCGGGGGGGAGGGGTTAATCAGCACGTTTTAAGCGGTATATCTCTTTTTTTACTAAAGCCTAGATATCTTATCTAGGTTCCTTCCTTTGCGGAGTTCATTTAGAAACTGCACTCGGCGCGACTTCTATTGGTAGTTATCAATAAAAGGTTTTATTTTTAAATCAAACACCGTCCTAAACATAGTTAATAAATATATTTGTTTTCCTTATGACTGAAATAAGTTTCAAAAAACCAGTCTCTAGGAGGAATATTGTGTTAAGAAAACTAGCGATTATATCATCAGTAGTAAGTGTATTCTCTAAAAAAATTCTCTAGCTAGACTTTATAAATGAAGCAGGTTTTCCGAGGGGATCGAAATAGCTACTAAAACTTCCGGCTTTTTCATCAGCTTTAGTTGAGTAAGTTAATTTATTCGGTACACTAAAAAACACTGTTTTTTGCTAATAATCGTTGAAAAAGATTAAGAAAAAGGAACCTACAATATGAAGATTTCCAGTTTATCTAAAACTGTTTGGGCAAGTGCTTTTATTTTTAGTTTAACTACTTTGCCAGTAGTCCCAGTTTCTGCTCAAGATAGTACAGGTACTACATCTGGTGGCACAGGAACAGGAACAACAGGTACAACGGGTACAGGTAGTACCACTACAGGAACAACAGGTAGTAGTACCACTACAGGAACAGGAACAACAGGAACAACAGGTACAGGAATTGGAACAACGGGAACCGGAACAACAGGAACAACAGGTACAACGGGTACAGGTAGTACCACTACGGGAACAGGTACAACAGGTACAGGAATTGGAACAACGGGAACCGGAACAACGGGTACAGGGGCAGACACAACCACGACAAGTACCGGGAGTACCACTACAGGAACCGGAACAACGGGTACAGCAGGTAGCACGACAACTCCCAATACAGGAACCGGAACAACAGGTACAGGGGCAGACACAACCACGACAACTCCCAGTACCGGGGATACCACTACAGGAACCGGAACAACAGGTAGTGGTATAGGGACGACGGGTAGCACAACGACCGATACAACCACAACAACTA
>CAJQOK010000258.1 GCA_905479905.1 uncultured Aliterella sp. | reverse complement strand
AGAAAAATCTTTCAACCGCGTATTTGGTCTTGAATCAACAACCGATGCTGGACAAACAAACGGTGTTGGTCAAACTAAAACAAACGCCCGCTAATTGCCAATGAGAACCTGTCGTTTTTGGCTAAATACCTTAATTTGGTCGAGCCAGTATAACCCCGCCCCCTTTATCGAATTATTGATGCTATTTTTGGCGATGGTTTTACTGGTAGTTTGGAGTTTTGTTCCTCATTGGGCTTATTTGGTGCTGAGTTTGAGCTATGGCATTGGGGCATCGGTTTCTATATCGGTCAGGGAGGCGATCGCTCATTCTCCCCAAGCTCAGGCGGCTCAAGTTACTACTGTGGTTTTAATTATTACTAGCATTTATGTTTTGTTTACTTGATTTTGGGCTTTAGGAGGATGTACTAGCAGCGCCTAAGTTTCTAAATTGCAGTTGATACTTCTGTAAGAAAAACCAAATATGGGGGGTCTGCCCCCCAAACCCCCCATTGGGGGACGAGTTGCCTCCCCCAAACCCCCTGCAAAATGTCTCTCAATAAACCCGTTATTCTTCTGCTTTCAGTTTGTCTTAGGGAAAACCAGAAATTGGGGGCAGACCCCAAACCCCCTGCAAAAGGGTCTATGGACATATCCTGGTTATGCTTGCTCTACACAGTTACTAATTGAGCGCACAGAAGTACAGTAATAAAAAATCTAAAAAATAAAAAGTAATTAATATGAGATTTGTTTCCGATCCGCCTATCTCGGTCAAAATTCGCAAGATGAAACAACGAGTAAGGTGGCAAGATAAAGTAATTACTGAGCGGGGTATTGACCAAACTAAACTTGTTTTGGGCGATCGCACTCCCGACAATCCAAACTTCTCATTTTTGGTGGTGGGAGATAGTGGCGCAGGCCCTCACGGCGGTCACAATCCCCAAAGGCAGGTCGCCATGCAAATGCTCAATCACAAGGATTCTAGCCGCTTTGTACTGCATACTGGCGATGTTATCTATCTAGTTGGTTCTAGCGAATACTATTACAAAAATTTTATTAAGCCCTATCGAGAATTTATTGTTGGCGGCGAACATCCTAAAGAAATTGATTACGACAAAATGGTGTTCAATAAACCGTTTCTTCCCGTACTTGGCAATCATGACTACTACGATTTGCCCTTTATTTACGGGCTAATGGCTCAGACTGCTTTACCCCTGCGCCGCTTGCTGCAATCAAAGCTAGATATCGATATTGGTTGGCATGGTTCCCACCAAGGCAAAGCCTACGCTCAAGCGTTTATGGACTATCTTAAAGGCTTTGAGGACGAAAATGATTTAATCCGTCATCTCGATCGCCACTATACTGCTAAAACTAACTCTGGGCGATGTCTTTATTACGAACCTGGTAGCTTTACTCGTTTACCTAATCGCTACTACAGTTTCCAAAGTGGGGGAATTGACTTTTTTGCCCTCGATTCTAATACTTTTAATTCTCCTTCACCTTTATCTAAAGACATTGCTGGACAAGAAAAGCGCCGCCAGTTAGAGCAAAACCGCGATCGCCTAGAACGCGAAAAACTATCTTATATTGAGGAGTCTAGTACGCTTAATTCATCAAATTCTGAACAGTTAGACGATCTGCGTACCAAAATTGAACAGTTAGACGAGTTGCGTAACGATATCGATAAACAATTAGCCGCCAATGAAACTACTGTAGTTGATACTGAGCAGTTAGACTGGTTTGCTAATAGTTTGATTGAATCTTGGCAAAATCCCGATATTCGGGGACGAGTCGTTTATTTTCACCATCCCCCTTACGTTACTGAAGCAACTAAGTGGCATCAAGCACAAACTATTGCTGTCCGACTTCGCTTTCGTGAAGTTTTAAATAAAGTTGCAAGCAAGCTTGGCTCTTTAAATGGCGATCGCCCTTTAGTAAATTTAGTTCTAAACGGTCACGCTCACTGTTTAGAATATCTCCGTACAGGCAATACCGGACACGCCGATGCTCATATTAATTGGATTGTGTGCGGTGGTAGTGGTTTTAGCTTGCGCCGTCAACGCAGCGAGGGAGCAGAATTAACCGAAACCCCTGGGGGTAATGTAATAGCAAAAAATCTTTTATACATCGGTCGTGAAGGTCAAGGTTCCCAAAAACGCCGCCCTTACTCATTTTTGCGGATCGATGTCCTTGATGGCATCCCAGCCAAGTTTGTGATTAGACCTTTTGTAGTCCAGCGTTTTCAAGGAAAATGGAGTAATAGCGAAATTGAGCCATTTGTTATTTAATATGCGAAGCCTTGCGTGCGCGCTTGCGCTATCGCGCTAGTGCAAAAATTGGGAGCGATCGCGCCCTAGCAATGGGTTAATCTTACTACTACTGCCGATCTTGCCAATTATTCTCGTTTAATCAATGCCAAAGTTGCCAACCTTGAGGCGCAAAAAGCTATTGAGCAATGGAATCAATCTAACCGTCAATTAGAAACCTTGCGCCAACAATTGCAAGTAAAGTTTTCTATCGAGCAGTGCAAGTTGACAAAATGCAAACCCAAGTCAATCAACAAGCAGAAACTATCTCCCATCGTTTTCTTGAAGTTGCCGAACTGTTTGAATTTCAACCTACCGACATTGCTAAATTACGGGCAAATATTCCCGCCGGAACTGTAATTATTCAGCCAGTTTTACTTACAGATGTTAGTAATGTCCCTGATGAAGTCGCCCTATTTATCGTCACCAAAGATAAAGTCACCGTTACAAAGCAACCCTTTGATGTCAAAGCCTTTAACGTTTTAGTTACTCAGTACCGTCAAGAACTAACCGATATCAGGTTTCCCAATAAATTCCGCTCGACAAGTGCAAAAC
>CAJQOK010000257.1 GCA_905479905.1 uncultured Aliterella sp. | reverse complement strand
TTAGCTGAAGAATTGTACTCTAATTCAATATTTTTTTTGCTGAGGATCTTTTTAATTAGCTCTGGGTTTTGGTCAAAAATTCTGACTTCTTCCAAAGGCGCATCCGGCTTTTGCCCTCTTAGCTTAACTTTGGCAATGGGTTGTTCTGGATCTAATTCAACCCTTGTCACTTCACCGCTATCGATTTTTTGTAACAGTTCGCCATAAGATAAAGCCTCAGTTTCTGACTTTTGGGCGTTAGCCGGAAACGTACCGATGAGCATTGACTGCACTATTAGCAACGATCCGGCTGCTAAGGTTGCTAGACGTTGCTTTGCTGTAACTCTATTTTTAGCTAACCTTTCTGATGATTGCTGATTCAATGCTTTTTTCCGGGAAATACTCATATTTAATTGCCCTCTGTCTTTTGACGAACAACCATTGGTTAACTCAAAAATATATCTATTCTCCAATCTAGTCTAACTTTCTTGTTTCAATTACTGCGATCGCTTTCAAGTATTGCTGTAATCCTCAAGATATAACTTCAGCCAAGCATCCAACTTTGGCATCAAACTCTGTTAGATTATATGTAGTCATACCGAGTATGACTTATCTTGTGATCGCAGTTTAGGGAGTTAAAAAAGCTATGGTCAAAATTGTTGGTATCGGCGGAAGTTTGCGGGTTGATTCTTACAGCCAAATTGCCTTAGAGATAGCAGCAAGACGCGCCGAAGCTTTGGGAGCAGAGGTAGAAATCTTAGACTTGCGCCAAATGAATTTACCGTTTTGCGATGGAGGAGAGTATCTAGACTTCCCGGATGTAGAGAAACTGCAAAAGGCAGTAAAAGAAGCTGACGGATTGATTTTAGCGACACCAGAGTATCACGGGAGTGTTAGCGGCGTACTTAAAAATGCTCTCGATTTGATGAGCTTTGAGCAGTTAGACGGTAAAGTTACAGGATTAATTAGCGTTTTGGGCGGTCAAGCTAACAGTAACGCCCTCAATGACTTACGAGTAATTATGCGTTGGGTACACGCTTGGGTAATTCCAGAGCAAATTGCTATTCCTCAAGCTTGGAAAGCCTTTTCACCAGAGGGGAAAATTTTGGATGAAAAAGTTGCCCAGCGCTTTGACGATTTTGCGAAAAGTTTAGTAGACAATACCCGGAAGTTAAGAGGCGTGTAAGACCTATTTGCCTTACACGCACAGCTATTTAATGATGGTGGTGGTGTCCACCCTCATGGTCGTGGCTATGATGATTATGAGTGTGCGCTACAGCCATCTGGGGATTGACAGCTACCGCACTCTCGGCTAACAATTCGGCAATATGGGGATTAGCCCAATCCGCCGCCATTTCCATAAATTCTGAGCGATCGTTTACGCAAGGCATTTGCACGTAGTTAACCTCCGAATGCTTGCGTTGCAGAGCATGAATGATGTGGTCAACGTCTAACAAAGTTTCGTGATTTTCGGTGGCAAAACCGATAGGCATAAATACGATCGCCTTTGCACCCAAATCAATTAAATTATTAGCAGCGACAAAGGCGTTGGGCTGCGTCCAGTCAATTAGCGGTGTATCGTGATTGAGCCAACCAACGGAGATTAGAGCATAGCGGTTGATCAATTCATCTCTAACGCGATCGTAAAGTGCTTGACTTTCAACAATGCCCGAAGTAAAGCCTTTTGCTTTGTGTGGACAACCGTGATTCATTAGCACAATGCCAATTTGGGAAGGCAAATAAGCCGCCGCTAAATCTGTGGCTATTTTCTCCTCAACCATTTGTGCCATCAACTTAATGTAGGCACTTTCGTTGTAAAAAGAAGGAATATAACGCTGTCCTTTAATCCAATGTTCGCCCTCATCGGCTAGTTTGGTTAAAGCTTGGTTGACTTGCTCGACAGCAATTCCGCTAGTAAAAATTGAATCTACAACTAATAAAGGATAAATTAGCAGCTTATCAAAACCTTGAGCCTTGATTTCTTCAAGCACTTGGTCGGGGAGGAAAGGAGCGCAAAAGTTGAAGGCTTTGAATACTTGAATTTGGTTGCCCCATTTAGCTTGCAAAAACTTTTCAATTCCCGCCCGTTGGTCTTCAAAAATGGCATTGTGAGGCGAGACAAAATGATCGTGCTGGTGATCCCATTCATGGCGATCAAACAAGGCTAACAGCTTTGCTAGAGGCGGATAAATCCACGTTGGTACAGGAGCAAATTTAGCCGTAAGCAGATTTAAAGCTTGTTCATTGTAGTTAGCAAAATCTTCGTAGCTTTCAACTTCACCGTAACCCATCAGCAATACGGCAACTCGGTCTTTACCTGTTGCTTGCGTGGGTGCAAATGATTGAGATTTTTCAGGGGTAGCTACCACTATAAAGATCCTCGATTAGATAAATTTAAAATTGTTGGGCTAGATAATCAATTCTTCATTCATTAGGTTAACATCCCCTACTAGGGGATTGTTGCAGTAGACTAGAGTTTTAAAAATATTTAAAGCGCAAGTCTAACTGCGTCGCGCCCTTCGCGTTTAGCTCTGTAAAGTGCTGCGTCGGCTTCACGAATTACATCTTGCCCAGTTAGCCCATGTTCGGGAAAACTTGCTACACCCAAAGAAAGGGTAATTTGACCTAGGGGTTCGTTACGATACTTAAGATGTAGGTGCTTAATCTCTTCTCTAAGTTGCTCTGCTCGTTTGCTGGTAATGTCTAAAGAGCCTTCTGGTAGAATGAGGATAAATTCTTCACCGCCATAACGACAGGCAATATCTGAGCCTCGGACGTATTTTAGTAAAAACCGCCCCAATTCTTGAAGTACGCTGTCGCCAGCCTCATGCCCAAAAGTGTCGTTAAAGCGCTTAAAGTGGTCAACGTCAAGCATGATAATTCCCAAAGGTTGGTGTTTGCGATCGCACCTTTGAATCTCCCTTTCCAATGATTCTTCCATGTAACGGCGATTAAATAAGCCTGTAAGCGGATCGCGGATGCTTTGACTTTCTAATTTTTCTCGCAGCTTAATATTTGCTAAAGCTAAGGAA
>CAJQOK010000256.1 GCA_905479905.1 uncultured Aliterella sp. | reverse complement strand
TACATTGAACAGCATCATTAGATTTTAAATTCAAGTGTTTAGCGAAGTTTTTGGGGATGCGAAAGGCTAAGGAGTTCCCCCACTGACCGATCTGCAATTTCATAAGCTTGTCTTCTTCGTTGGATACACAAAGTATATCCTAAGTTTAAGTCTGTTAAACTTGATTATTCGTATTTGTACCTAAGCTAATATCTGCGTGACTTCAAAGACGTGTGATCGCTTGAAATTTATGGATACTTACAAACATTTTTCTACTGTAGCCACTCATCAAAGTAATCTTTTTCATACCAATTACATATATTTATTAACCATTCATCTGCTTGTTTTATTTCCTCTTTTAATTCTTTAGATTCCACTGTGTTCTTGTCAACTTTAATTCGTTTAGTTTGATAACTTAATGAGTAGCCTACAGGAATAATTTTCCAATATAATACTTGCCAGGGCATGATCGTTTCCCCTATTTCTGTACCTGGGATAAAATCGTATACCTTCTTATTATCGAAAGATAGCAAGTATTCAAGTGAGATTAGTTTCTTACCAACATCAGGATCTACACAATCAATTATATGAGTAATGCGATCGCCTCTCCTTGTTAAATATTGATTCCATTTAGGTTTAAATATGGATTCCCATAGTTCTCCTCCTTCAGGAGTCAGGAAGTAAAACAATTCGTTGCTAGATTCTTCTTGTTTGAGAGCTTTTTTGATGTCTTGATAAGAAGGGATAAAACTTTTTGCTATTAGCTCCTCTATCTTAGGTTTATGTGGCGAATTTACATAATTCTCCCATATATCGTCTTTATCTAATGACTTAATTCCTAACAAAAGCTCATTTTCAAACAAGTACAGCAAAACTTCTGCTATTTTGTCTGTACTCAAATATGAAGGAGTGCAATAGATATTAAGGTTAGCATTTGGAACATCGTATCGCTCATAAGGAGTAATTAAGGCAACCATATGAGGTGATGTGCTGGCTTGATTAATAAACCAATGGTATATTTTCTCATCTACGTCTTTTATATGGATTACCATAATTATCTTTAATATTAAACATTCCAAATCTATATACTAACTTGGGTGGGTTTCCTTCTTGGCAAAATATATATTTACTAGCAGAGCTACAACTTTGATTACTTGTACTTTTATAGAAATATTAAATCGCTTTAATTAAAAAAGCGCACATTCCTAGAAATGTGCGCTTTAACCTGGTATTGCTACTAAGGTTTATAACTATGAGATAGAAGCAAGTACCAATTCTGGTTTCTCAGATTTAGTTACTTTCACTTCACCACCAATGACATCAACGATCGCATTGTCGCCAAGTTTGATTTGTCCAGTTAGCATTGCTTCCGCTAAGGAATCTTCTAACAAGCTCATAATTGCTCGACGCAATGGTCTAGCACCGTAGCTAGGACTGTAACCTTGCTCTACTACCAATTCTTTAAAACTGTCAGTTACTTCTAGAGTCATTCCTTGTTCAGCTAACCGATTGGCAACTTCAAGCAGCAGAATGTCGGCGATTTGCTTGATTTCTGTTTTCTTCAGTTGTGTAAAGACAATGGTTTCATCTAAACGGTTGAGAAACTCAGGACGGAAGTAGTTTTTGAGTTCTTCATTGACTAACAACTTGATGCGGTTGTATTGAGTCTCTGCGCCATTTTCGGCAAACTCAAAGCCAATTCCACCGCCACCTTTTTCGATGACTTTAGAGCCGATATTAGAAGTCATGATGATCAGTGTATTTTTAAAGTCCACTGTCCGACCTTGTGCATCGGTAAGTCTACCATCATCTAATAGTTGCAACAGCAGATTGAATACATCAGAGTGGGCTTTTTCAATCTCGTCAAACAAGATGACGCTATAAGGCTTGCGTCTTACGGCTTCGGTCAACTGTCCGCCTTCGTCATAGCCGACGTAACCTGGAGGCGAACCAATCAGCTTAGAGACTGTATGGCGCTCCATGTATTCCGACATATCTAAGCGAATCATTGCTTCTTCCGAACCAAAGAAGTAAGCAGCTAAAGACTTAGCAAGCTCTGTTTTACCAACTCCTGTAGGCCCAGAGAAGATAAAACTAGCAATAGGGCGATCAGGACTTTTTAAGCCTACTCTAGCTCTACGAATTGCCCGTGAAACTGCTGTAACTGCTTCCTCTTGACCAATCAAACGTTGGTGTAGAGTGTCTTCTAGGTGTAGTAAAACTGTAGACTCAGACTCGGTTAGTTTGTTGAGCGGTATTCCCGTCCAAGAAGCAACGATATGGGCGATCGCTTCTTCATCAACAATAGTTACTACAGCTTGCTTATTTTCTGAAGCTACCTTGATTTTCTCATTTACCTCAATTTCGCGATCGCGCAATTGTCCGGCGACTTCAAAATCTTGGTCTTTAACAGCTTTCTCTTTATCTTTGGTGATGCTGTCGAGTTCTTGCTTTAACTCTTTGACTTCTGGAGAAGTGTTACTACTAGCCAAGTGAGCGCGAGAACCTGCTTCATCAATCAAGTCTATGGCTTTGTCGGGTAAAAAGCGATCGCTTATGTAACGATCCGACAACTTAGCGGCGGCAAAAATTGCCTCGTCAGAAATCTTGATTTTGTGGTGCTGTTCGTAAACCGAGCGCAAACCGTACAAAATCTCAATTGTTTCTTCTACCGATGGTTCGCCTACCATAATTGGCTGAAAACGTCGCTCTAAGGCTGCATCGCGTTCGATGTGCTGGCGGTATTCGTTAAGAGTAGTTGCACCCAAACACTGAAGTTCGCCTCTTGCTAAAGCTGGCTTAAGAATATTCGCCGCGTCCATTCCACCTTGAACCGATCCCGCACCAACTAAGTTGTGTACTTCGTCAATTACTAAGATGATATTTCCCGCCGCACGAATCTCCTCCATAATTGCTTTGATGCGTTCTTCAAAGTCTCCGCGATGGCGAGTACCAGCGACTAAAGAGCCAACATCAAGGCTAATTACTTGCTTATCTTCGAGAATATCAGGAATGTTTTTATCAACAATGCGCTGTGCTAATCCTTCGGCGATCGCAGTTTTACCTACTCCCGGTTCGCCAATTAGTACGGGGTTGTTTTTTGTGCGTCGTCCTAAAATCTGTACGGCGCGTTCGATTTCCTTGTCTCGCCCTACTACGGGGTCAAGTTTACCTTCGGCGGCTAGTTTGGTTAAATTCGTCCCAAATTCGTCTAAAGTGGTCGTCTTGCCTGCAATACCTCGGCTTATAGAGCCTTGAACGTTGCCTTTGTTAGCGCCAACAGGCTGCTTTTCTAATTCATTTAACACGGCGCTGCGAGCAACGGCGGTATCAACGCCCAAGTTCTCAATTACTTTGATGGCTACCCCTTCGCCTTCTTCAATTAGTCCTAAAAATAGGTGTTCGGGAGCAATAAAGTTGTCTCCTAGTTGACGCGATGCTTCAAAGGATTTGTCAAATACGCGCTTCATTTTAGGAGTAAAAGGAATTTCTGCACTGACGAAGCGCGAACCTCGACCAATAATTTTTTCTACTTCTACTCTGGCGTTTTTGATATTGATGCCTAAATCGTTTAATACTTTAGCTGCAATGCTAGTATTTTCGCCAATCAACCCTAAAAGCACTTGCTCGCTCCCCACGAGATTATGTCCCAAGCGTCGTGCTTCTTCTTGGGCTAACATTATTACCTTAATAGCTTCTTTACTGAAGTGTTCAAACATCGTGGGTTGCCCTCTTTTGGCTGAATAGAGCGGATGAGTTACTCTCACCCATTAAATAAACTTTTATGTACTTTCTTGCTTTAATCTATCTATCTACAACTACTTTTGGCAGTAGTGAGAGCCGTATTTGCTTAGGTGTACTTGCCGTCAAAGGTAGGGGCGGTAAGCAGTAGCGCCCCTATTCGTTTATCAAACTAAGTCAAACAGTAAGATTTCTGCATCGGTATTGGTACTGATATTGAGCGATTCAGAATCACTAACAGCGATCGCATCTCCAGCCTTAAGCACGCGATCGTTTACCTTTATTTCGCCATTAGCTACTTGCAGCCAGGCGTAACGATTGGGTTGTAGATTATAAACAATGCGATCGCCATTCCTTAAAACTGAGGTATACAAATCTACATCTTGATTAATTTTTACTGCCCCATCACGTCCATCTTTTGCCGCAATTAACCGCAGCTTACCTAGCTTTTCGTCTATGGGAAAGTTGCGTTGCTCGTAACTTGGCTCAATTCCCGTTGTATTGGGCAAAATCCAAATTTGCAATAAATGTACAGCCTCGGTTGTAGAGTTATTAAACTCGCTATGAGTAATTCCTGTACCCGCACTCATTCTTTGAGCATCTCCGGGTTTAATTACTGCTCCCGTACCTAAACTATCTTTGTGTTCTAGCGCTCCTTCTAAAACATAGGTAATAATTTCCATATCGCGGTGACTGTGAGCGCCAAACCCTCCGCTTGGAGCAATCCAATCTTCATTAATTACCCGCAAATCACGAAAGCCCATATTTTTGGGGTCGTAATAATTGGCAAAGGAGAATGTATGGTAACTGTCTAACCAGCCATGATTAGCATGACCTCTTTGATTGCCTGGTCGTAGAGTAATCATATTATTTCTGCTCCGTTCAACTGTATTTAATTTAACATTAAATTATTTAATATTAAAAGTGATAAGAGCCGTCAAAAAGCATCGGTAAATACTACATAATGCAGGCAATGAGTTGATACAAGATAAACAGGATTGAATTATATTCAGGAGTAAAAGTTTGATGAATGATAAGTTAGCCGACACTCAATACACAATCGAAGATTCTTTGCGTAAACGTTGGAGTCCTTTAGCTTTTAGCGATCGCCCAGTGGAAACAGAAAAGTTACTAAGTGTGCTGGAAGCAGCACGATGGGCGGCTTCTTCTTACAACGAACAACCTTGGAGCTTTATTATTGCGACCAAAGAAAACCCTGTTGAATTTGAGCGTTTACTTAGCGTGCTTGCGGAAGGAAACCAAGAATGGGCGCGGAATGCTCCAGTATTGATGCTTAGTGTTGCCAAACTACATTTTGAGCGCAATGGTAAAGAAAACCGCCATGCTTTTCATGATGTTGGTGCATCTTCTGCTAATTTGGCGATTCAAGCGGCTGCTTTAGACTTATTTGTACATCAAATGGCAGGCTTTGACGTACCAAAAGCAAAAGAGGTTTACCAGATTCCTACTGATTATGAGCCTGCAAGTGCGATCGCTCTTGGCTATCTTGGCAATGCTCAAACTCTATCAGAATCATTGCAACAAAGAGAACAAAATCCGCGCACACGCAAACCTTTAGATAAGTTTGTTTTTTCTAGCACATGGAATCAAACCGCACCAGAAATAAAAAACTCATGAGCTACTCGCCACAAAACATTTTTACAGCAAGAGCGCGGTTAGGAGAAATCCCCTTTTGGCATCCTGACGAGCAATTGTTGTATTGGGCTGATATTTATAACCATCGCGTCCACCAGTTTAATCCAACTACGGGGGCGAATCAATTTTTTGATGTGGGTGAAGTTGTCGGCAGCATAGCACCCGCCGGGAATAATCGTCTAATTATCGGTCAACGTCACCGGATTGCTTTTTTGGATACTAATAGCGGTAAAGTTACGCCGATATTGGATATAGAAAATAATCCTGATATTCGTTTTAATGATGGTAAGTGCGATCGCTCTGGGCGTTTTTGGTTTGGTTCGATGAGTAGTAGTGGTAAGCCTCAAGGTAGTTTATACCGTTACGATCGCAATGGGTTACACATATTACAAACAGGACTAACAATATCTAACGGTTTGGGGTGGAGTCCAGACGATAAGACTTTTTATCTGACAGATTCGCCGCTTAAAACTATCTATGCTTACGATTTTGACTCTAAAAGCGGTAGTATTAGCGATCGCCGAGTTCTAATAAATTTACAAGCTGAATCTTTTTTTCCTGATGGTTTGACGGTAGATAAAGATGGTTGCATTTGGTCAGCAATGTGGGATGGGTGGTGTATTATCCGATTTGATCCCAAAGGTAAAGAGATGATGCGGGTAAGGATGCCTGTACAGCGTCCAACTTGCCTAACTTTTGGTAATCAAGACTTGGGGACGCTTTACATTACAACCGCTTCAGTAGGTTTGAGTGAAATAGAAATTCAAAACAGTTTCTATTCTGGAGACTTATTTAGCCTACAAACTGATACTGCTGGTTTGCCTGCAAGTCATTTTCATGGGTAACATTTTATTCTTGTTTGCCCAACTTCTTACACAAGCGCCCTAGCTCTAATTGCTCCTCTAAGCTCAAAATCTTCATTTGCTGCAAAATTGCCTCTACATGAGCCGGGAATAAGTCGCTAATTAACTGTTTGCCTGCGGGGGTAAGAGATACAGCTATACATCGGCGATCGCCTACTTCGCGATCGCGCTTTACCAACTGCCGTTTTTCTAAGTTATCAATCACTAAAGTAATATTTCCGCCACTTTTAAGCAATTTTTCTGCTAAGTCGCGTTGGTGCATTGCGCCTAAGTGAAATAATGCTTCTAATACGCCAAATTGAGTAACTGTCAGCTTAGAACTTTCTAAATGACGATGGAGGCGATGGGATACGGATTCTGTTGCTCTAACGAGCTTGATGTAAGCATTTAAAGCTGTAACCTCCTCCGTTGTACCTAAATATCGAGTTCCCATTAAATATTTTTACATTGAATAATTCAATGCTAATTTAAAGTTTTGCTTTCTGTTGATTCAATTGGGCTAGGGTATTTATTCCAAATAGTCACCACTGTGCCTGTACCTTGTTTATCCGGTGCTAAGGCTAAGTAGAGAATAGGAGAACTATCTTTAGGAGTTAGTTTATAAAGTCCACCACCTTCGGCATAAGTACCATAATGTTCAACATTAAAATTGGCATTTTCTAATTGCGAACTAAAAAACTCATTAAATACTGTATCGGGGATTTTATCAGGAATTTGAGCAACTTTACCCACAATATCAGGGTGTAGCTTCCCATCAGGCTGCGTAAACATTTCAGCCTCCGCAATGATTTCGCCGGGTTTTTCTACAACTTGCCAATTAGGATCGACGGGTACGCCATTAATTGACGCGGTTGCTATGGTTACGGGGCTAGGAGACACCAAAGGAATAGCTTGAGGCGGCGGGAGTAATTCTTGATTTTTTGTGTCTAGTTCAATGTCCGTCGCTGGCGGCAAAGAATCGACGGCGACAGGTGTTACAGGCTTTTGAGGAGTAGGGGTAACAACGGGGCTAGGAGATTTTGTCACGATTCGCGGTGTTGGTTTTGTAGCTACTACTCTTTGCTGTGGTACTAGGGGGCGACTACTAACTACGGGTGTTGGTTTTGGCTTAAGTATCTTACTTACAGGCGTAGGTGTTGGTGTTACGGGAGTTAGCTTAACTAACTCTTGGGGCTTTTTCGTTGGTTTAGGTGTTTCTGTCGAAGGAATGGGAATCACCAGTAGCAAGCCATGCAAGCCTAACGAGGCTAACCACATTGGTTTCCACATCTGATTTAAGGATGGCAGATTTTTTAGGTAAGTCATGTAATTAATTATTCTCTACTTGTACTACACCAAGTTTTGAACTCGCTTGCAACCAAGTTTTCCTAACAGCAACAGGCTAATTGTAAAGCTTAGTCATAATCATTTGCAATAATATTTCGCTAAAAATTGCTTGTGATTACTGCAAGTTAGGCACGTATCAACATTTCCACCTTGTTTTTAATCAAAATGGTTTGCCAAAACTTCTTAAATAAATTGTCTAATTAATGGTATTTTTTTGAAAGCAAAGCTAACGTCTGTCGGAGAAAGCTGGTAGTAAGAATTTCTTAGCCAAACTTTCGGCTCGAAAAGATGATTAGTTACATATATGAGGATAAAGTTGGTGGCAAGTTCGTTAGGGAAAATTTCTGCTCTTGTAGCTTTGGTAGTTGTAGGTGGGGGTATAGCGTTTAGTAGTCAAGCAGCACAACAAAAAACGTTGACTATCTACTCTGGTAGAGAAGAAAAATTAATAGCGCCCTTAATTGCCAACGCTGAGAAAGATTTGGGAATAGATATTGAGGTACGATACGGCGATACAGCAGAACTTGCGATCGCATTATTAGAAGAAGGCAAAAACAGTCGCGCGGATGTATTTTTTGCTCAAGATGCGGGGGCTTTAGGTGCTTTAGCAAAAGAAAAACGCACATTACCGATTTCTAATACCTTACTTGCAAAAGTAGAGCCACAGTTTCGTTCCTCGGCGGGGCAATGGATCGGCATTTCAGGACGGGCGCGAGTAATTGATTACAATACAAAGCTAGTCAAACCCAGTGAGTTACCCACATCAGTAGCCCAATTAACTAATCCTAAATGGCGCGGTAAAATAGGCTGGGCCCCCTCAAATGGTTCTTTTCAGTCCTTTGTTACCGCCATGCGCTTGCTAGAAGGCAACGAAAAGACTTTGGCATGGTTAAAAGCAATGAAAGCCAATGGTACGAAAGATTATGCCAAGAATGCCGCGATCGTTGAAGCCGTAGGTAAAGGCGAAATTTCTTTAGGATTGGTAAACAACTACTATCTATATCGGTTTACCAAAGATAACGCTAAGTTTCCTGTAGCCCATCATTATACCCGCAGAGATGCTGGCGCAATGGTGAATGTGGCAGGACTTGCGGTACTAAATACCACCGACCAAAAGAGCGATGCTGACAAGTTTGTAACTTATATGCTCTCTCCCAAAGCTCAAACTTATTTTGCCCAAGAAACTAACGAATATCCTTTAGTGAAAGGCATCCAAGCATCGCAAAAGCAAATTCCTCTTAGTCAGCTTAAGCCACCTAAAGTAGATTTGAGCAACTTGTCTGACTTACAAGGCACTATAGCGTTACTTCAAGAAGCAGGGGTACTTTGAGGCGTACTGCTTCTAGTCCACCGTTATTTCTAATTGCGATCGCTACATTTACAGCGATCGCAATTATTTCGCCTTTGACTTATTTAGTAATTAGGACGGCGGGTGTAGGTACAGAAACGCTAATTAACTTAGTATCTCGCCCCCGCACCTTAACTGTATTGTTCAATAGTGCAGGGATGGCAGCTTTCGTAACCTTATTTAGCGCCTTAATTGCCGTACCTCTTGCTTTTTTGACCTTACAAACCGATTTGCCTGGGCGAAAGTTTTGGTTAATTGCGACTACTTTACCTCTAGCTGTACCTAGCTATGTAGGTAGTTTTGCCCTAATTGCGGCTTTTGGGCCCAAAGGTAGCTTGTTACAGCTATGGTTAGAACCTTTGGGCGTAACCGAATTACCAGAGATTTACGGCTGGTTTGGAACTATTTTGGCGCTGACACTGTTTACTTATCCCTATTTACTTCTCAGTGTACGGGCAGGATTAATGTTAATCGATCC
>CAJQOK010000255.1 GCA_905479905.1 uncultured Aliterella sp. | reverse complement strand
CAAGAAAGTTAGACTAGATTGGAGAATAGATATATTTTTGAGTTAAATAATGGTTGTTCGTCAAAAGACAGAGGGCAATTAAGTATGAGTATTTCCCGGAAAAAAGCATTGAAAAGTCAGCAACCAGCAGAAAGGTTAGCTAAAAATAGAGTTACAGCAAAGCAACGTCTAGCAACCATTACAGCTGGATCGTTGCTAATAGTGCAGTCAATGCTCGTCGGTACGTTTCCGGCTAACGCCCAAAAGTCAGAAACTGAGGCTTTATCTTATGGCGAATTGTTAGAAAAAATCGATAGCGGCGAAGTGACGAGGGTTGAATTAGATCCAGAACAACCGATAGCCAAAGTCAAGCTGCGAGGGCAAAAGCCGGATGCGCCTTTGGAGGAAGTCAAAATTTTTGACCAAAACCCAGAGCTAATTAAAAAAATCCTCAGTAAGAGAAATATTGAATTAGAGTACAATTCCTCAGCTAATAGTAAAGCCGCAATGTGGTTTTTGCTCAACTTATTGTGGATTGTGCCATTAGTTGCGATTATGCTGCTATTTTTGCGCCGCTCCGCTAATGCTGGTAGCCAAGCGATGAATTTTGGCAAGTCAAAGGCTCGGTTTCAAATGGAAGCAAAAACCGGGATAACTTTTAGCGATGTAGCCGGGATTGATGAAGCTAAAGAAGAATTAGAAGAAGTAGTTACTTTTTTAAAGCAGCCAGAGCGCTTTACAGCGATTGGGGCAAAAATTCCTAAAGGAGTATTGTTAATTGGTGCGCCGGGAACAGGTAAAACTTTGCTGGCAAAAGCGATCGCTGGAGAAGCAGGAGTTCCATTTTTTAGCATTTCTGGCTCCGAATTTGTAGAAATGTTTGTGGGGGTGGGTGCTTCTCGTGTCCGCGATTTATTTAAGAAAGCCAAAGAAAACGCCCCTTGTCTAATTTTTATCGATGAAATCGACGCTGTAGGAAGACAAAGAGGTACAGGAATAGGGGGCGGAAATGACGAAAGAGAACAAACCTTAAACCAACTACTTACAGAAATGGACGGGTTTGAAGCAAATACAGGGATTATTATTATTGCTGCTACCAACCGCCCAGATGTGTTAGATATCGCCTTATTGCGTCCAGGACGTTTTGATCGCCAAGTAACTGTAGACTTTCCCGACTTAAAAGGACGACTGGAAATATTACAAGTCCACGCTCGCAATAAAAAAGTCGATCCTTCCGTATCGATAGAAGAAGTCGCTAGACGCACCCCAGGCTTTACCGGAGCAGATTTAGCCAACTTACTCAATGAAGCGGCAATTCTCACAGCCAGACGGCGTAAAGATGCCATTACGGGGCTAGAAATTGATAATGCTGTAGATCGAGTAGTAGCGGGAATGGAAGGTACGCCCTTAGTTGACAGCAAGAGTAAGTACTTAGTTGCTTATCACGAAATCGGACACGCCTTGATCGCGACAGTATTAAAAGACCACGATCCCTTGCAGAAAACTACGCTAATTCGACGCGGACAAGACCTAGGATCGACTTGGTTTACTCCCGATGAAGACCAGGGTCTCGACTCCAAAGCGAAGATTCTAGCTGTAATTACGGCTAAGTTAGGACCTAGAGCCGCCGAAGAAGTTGTATTTGGTAGAGGAGAAATTACGACACGTCCAAGTCAAGATATCCAACAATTGACCAATATAGCGCGGCAAATGGTCACTAAATTTGGGATGAGCGATTTAGGGTTAGTTGTACTGGAAGAACAAAGCAACGATGTGTTTTTAGGTCGAGATTTAGGGAGGAAGTCGGAGTCTTCTGAAGAAATCGCTTGTAAAGTTGATGCTCAAGTTAGAGAAATAATTGGCAAGTGTTACGAGGAGGCTTTAAAGATTCTTCAAGAGCATCGCGCTTTGATGGATTTGCTGGTAGAGCAGCTAATTGAATTTGAAACCATAGAAGGAGACGTTTTCCGGCAAACTGTTACTCAATTTGCCCAGCCTACAGATAAAAAACTAACTCTTGCTAAAACATAGAGTCCAAAAAATATGGAGCAGCGCAACGTCTCTACAACAATAAAATATGGAGACGTTGCAGCGTCTCTACAACAATAAAATATGGAGACGTTGCAGCGCAACGTCTCTACAACAATTTAAAATTCTGCAACTTTGCTATTGACTAACTGCTGCTGACTAACGGCGGTTTTTTGAATATTTGAGGGTTGTTGAGCATACATCGCCCTCAACACCAACGCCGGATCTACATAATTGTTGCCGTACTTAAGCCCCCAGTGTGAGTGAGGGCCTGTAGTTCGTCCAGTCATACCCACGCGCCCGATTCGAGTCCCTGCGCCTAATACTTGACCTTCTTGAATTTGTAAGCCGCCTTCACGATCAACTAAATAGCGATCGCTTCCATTTTTCTCTACGTTTCCTTTCATGTGGCAATATTTATGTTCCCACTGCCCCGATTGAATTATGATGTGAGTTCCGCAAGCGCTCTTATCAGCAACTTTGACAACCTTTCCTGCCCACCAACTACGAATATAACTCCCTTGGGGTGCAGCTAAGTCTAAACCGCCGTGAAATTCCCAATTAGAGCCACCCGTCGCCGAGCGCCGATAGCCAAAAGGTGAACTATAACCGCGAAAATTCTCAACCGGAAAAGACGCACCACGCCAAGTATTTCTACTTGCTACTTGATTTTCCTCTGCTTCTAAAGCTTTAACGCTTTGTTGCCCAGATAATGAAGCTGGTACAGTAATTATACTTATAGCAGCTAACAGTATTTGCAGATAACGAGTCGGACGATAGGGTTTGGATAATTGGCTCATCCTTGACACTCCTCAACAAAAATTACAAACAACTCATTGGTCATTGGTCATTGGTCATTGGTCATTGGTCATTGGTCATTGGTCATTGGTCATTGGTCATTGGTCATTGGTCATTGGTCATTGGTCATTGGTCATTACCCATTACCCATTACCCATTACCCATTACCCATTACCCATTACCCATTACCCATAAGTTAGTTAACGACCTATCTTACTCTATGGGTGATTCTGTAAAGCAGGGTAAGAGATTATAAGGTGAAAGTTAGGTAGTCTACAACACAATTAGGCGGAAAAATTGCTAACATTGCCGAAGTTAAAAACTTCCCACGTTAGGGTTTTGTAAATAGGCTGGTTTATCGTTAAAATTTTTTAAGCAGGGTTTTTAAGTTTAGCGATCGCTCAACCTATATATGTTTAATGATATTTTTCCTTTTAGGTTCGATCTAAATGCTAGTGCGGTTTCTGGGGCGAGTTTGTGGTCATTGGCACTATACCTAGGATTTTCACCCTTTAGCGACTGGTTAACTTTGCAACTGCAACGCTGGTTTAATTTTGCCGAGCGGAGTTTATACACTAGCGAAAAAGAATTTGAACGTACTCGCAAAGCCAGAGAATCGCAAAATGCTTTTTATGCGTCAATTTTTAGTATTTTGCCATTTTTAGGTTTGGGCGCGCTATGTAATTACGGCGTAGAATTGGGCTTAGGCGGTAGTTGGGCAATTAGCATGGGAATTATTGCCTGTATGGGTTGTGGTGTTTATGAGTTAGGGCGCAGAGATGGACAATCTTCGGAATGAGGGGAATTGGTCATTGCTTACCAATTACCAATTACCCATTACCCATTACCAATTACCCATTACCAATTACCCATTACCCCTTTAACTAAAGCTACCAACTTTTGGGCGGCTCCAGCTTCGCCGCGTATACTCCGCAAAACTTCGCTAATTTGCTGGAGTTTTTCAGGATGCTCTAAATAATCCAATACCATCGCCGCTACTTCCTGTGGTTGCAAATTGCCTACAAGCTCTGGTACAACCTCTGACTGCGCCCAGATATTCGGCCAAGCGTACAAACGGCGAGGTAAATTTAGAATTGACCAGTTAATCAGTTTTGCCATACTTTTACCTACTATAGGCAAAGAAGCTAACAAACCCGGAATCCCATCCCACGATCGCATTGCGTCTAATTGTTGCGTGGGAAGCAATACAATCATTGGAACAGCCAAAGCCCCAAGCTCTGCGGTATTTGCGCCTACGGTAGTTAGACAAATACTGCATTGAGACAATAAATCGTAAGCTGGCGACTTTATCCACAAATCTACCTCCAAGCCACCAGAAGTTTTGAGACGGGGAGGCTCAGAGACAAGAGTTGCACTAATTCCCCCAAAGCTCTTAATTACCGGATTAAATTCGG
>CAJQOK010000254.1 GCA_905479905.1 uncultured Aliterella sp. | reverse complement strand
ATGGCTTTTTTCACGCCGATCCTCATCCAGGTAATTTGTTTGCTACCGTTGACGGGCGGATGGCGTACATTGACTTCGGGATGATGGATCAGCTAACCGAGGAAATGAAAGAAACCTTGGTTGATGCGTTGGTTCATTTAGTCAATCAAGACTACATTGAGTTAGCCGAAGATTACGTCAAGCTAGGATTTTTAGCGCCAAATACCGATATTCGCCCGATTGTACCCGCTTTAGAGGCCGTCCTTACTAATGCGATGGGCGCAAGTGTTAGCAGTCTCAATTTTAAAACTATTACCGACTCCTTCTCGGAGTTGATGTACGAGTATCCTTTCCGCGTCCCAGCACAGTTTGCTTTAATTATTCGCTCTTTAGTAACGCAAGAAGGAATTGCTTTAAGCTTAAACCCTGATTTCAAAATCGTTGAAGTTGCTTACCCGTACATTGCCAAGCGCTTGTTAAAAGGAGAAACGCCCCCACTACGACGACGGTTGCTGAATCTATTATTTAAAAATGGTAAGTTTCAGTGGGAGAGATTAGAAGACTTAATTGCGATCGCCCGCGCCGATAATAGTTTTGACTTATTACCTACAGCGCAGATGGGTTTACAGTTTTTACTATCAGAGGAAGGACAGTATTTGAGACAGCAATTGCTCCTTGCTTTAACTGAAGACGATCGCCTGCATACAGCAGAAGTACAAAGTCTGTGGAATTTGATTAAAGATGAATTACAGCCAAATCGATTATTTGATGTAGCAATCAGTGCTTTAAGCGATTTTTCAAAAGAACGCACCGCCGCAATTTTACCTGTTTTTAATGCTTTTAATGGCAAGTCAGGTAAGTAAAGCTTAAATAACCTCCCTTAATTACCAACTAGAAATTACCATGTCTTACTATCCCGAACCGCCGTATTTTTTAATGTTTGCTGGATTTGCGATCGCCCTAGCTGCGGGTACGGCTTTTGCAGCTACTTTAAAACTAATTGTGGCAAACTGGTCAAGCGCCCGCGCCGCCGCAACTAAGGCTCAATTACCTACCGGACAATTAATTATTCCTTACTTGGGTATCAATGTGGGAATCTTAGTATTTTTATCGGCGGGATTAGAAATATTTGGTTTTCCTGGTTGGTTAGCAACAGCTACGGCTGCACCTTTAACTTTGCTAATTGGTTTATTGGTATGGTATCAGCTAGGCAGTATGTTGTCTTTTGTCGAAAAGAAAGGTTTTGAATCCTTAGATTTAGATTCTTGGCGCTAGGTAATTATGGACGTAATTCGCATTCCCGTACTTACAGATAATTACATTTTTCTCCTGCACGATCGCCAAAAAAACATTGCGGCGGTAGTCGATCCCGCCATTGCAGAACCTGTAATCGAGAAATTGCAACAACTATGCGCTAAATTAGTCGCAATTTTCAATACTCATCATCACCACGACCATGTAGGCGGAAACCAGCAATTAATAGAACATTTTCAGGATGTTGTAGTTTATGGTGGCGCTGAAGATCGCGGTAGAATACCTGGACAGCAAGTATTTTTAAAAGAAGGCGATCGCGTTAGTTTTTGCGATCGCACGGGCGTTGTATTTTTTGTTCCCGGACATACCCGCGCCCATATCGCCTACTACTTCCCTGCTACAGCCACCGAAAGCGGGGAGTTGTTTTGTGGGGATACATTGTTTGCTGGCGGTTGCGGAAGATTATTTGAAGGTACGCCAACGCAGATGTTGGAGTCTTTAAGCAAGTTGCAAGCTTTACCCGACGATACGCGGGTATGGTGCGCTCATGAATATACCTTAAACAATCTCAAATTTGCTTTAACTGTAGATAGTACCAACCCCGACTTAAAAACTCGTTTTGCCGCCGTTCAAGCTGCCCGTAGCCGCCATGAACCAACTATTCCTTCTAATTTGGGGTTAGAAAAGCGCACAAATCCATTTTTGCGTTGGAATCAACCAACAGTACAAGCCGCCGTCAATAGTAGCGATCCAGTTCAAACTTTTGCTCGGCTGCGAGGAATGAAAGACAAGTTTTAGCGCTTAGTTAACTAAGTTTTAGCGAGTTTTTAGCTAACCACTCTGATATAGATTCTTGTGTTTCTTCGCCTGATGCTAGACGACTAATAACTAAAACCGCTTCCATTTCTGGAACTTGAAGCAGAAACCCATTCAAATAGAGAAAAGTAAGTATTGAAATAAAAGCTACCCTTTTATTGCCATCTATGAAAGCATGGTTTTTAGCAAAAGCGTAACCATAAGCCGCAGCTAAATCAAACACGGTAGCGGTATTGACATAAGCAAATAAATGTCTGGCTCTAGCACAACTTGCTGCTAACATATTTTCATCTCGAATACCTGGTAGCCCTCCATGCATACAAATTTGTTCTTCATGGAAGGCTTTGACCATCCGCTCATCAAGCCAAAACGGTTCTTTCACTTAGCTAGTTCGGCGTAGGGCACTTTTGTGTAAGCCGCTCACTTTTCTGTAAGTTTCCATCGCCTGCTCAAACTCAGGACGGTTAGTTTACTTAGCTAGTTCGCGTAGGGCGTTTTTGTATAAGCAGCTCACTTTTTTGTAAGCCTCCATCGCCTGCTCAAACTCAGGATCGTAAGTAGCTTCGCTCACAGGTACGCAATCGGTTTTGCCACCATCAATTTCTTGTAAAATCTTTTTAGGCGATGTTGTTCCTAGAGGATTCTCAACTTTCTTATCCTTTGATAAGGTAAACATGATGTTTAACCAAACTCTCAATAATGCTATCGTAGTCTGCATTTCTAAGGATTGTCAAATCAGATATTTTTTTGGAGGTATGCAAGCCAAGGTTGAAAGCATCTTTAGTTAAGTAAATATTTAAAACAATAGCTATTATTTTGCATTCTTCACAAATGTTGCTAATCTATATTGTTTAATCAACTAGGTAGCCTAGCTTGTTGAAATATTTGCTGAGGAGTAAATTCTAAACCCTCTAGAATTGTGTCAGTTATAAGCGATAGCTTTGTATAAGTGCGTGGTGGCGCATCAGGGTAAAAAACCGTAACGCTACGCGCTAAGGAATCCACAATCCAAACCCACAAAACTCCGGCAGTTAAGTAATCGGTGGCTTTTTGGGTCAAGTCTCCAAAAGTTTGCCCTGGGGAAATAATTTCAATTACAAGTTCTGGTGCAACAGGACAAGCTTCGTCTTCCAGCCAATCGGCGCTAAGGCGACTGTAGGAAATATAAGTTATGTCTGGGACAGGAACCCAATCTTCGTTGTTACGTTTTAATCGTACCGCCCATTCTGGGTATAAATAGCCTCTATTTTCTGCCCAAGCATCCATTAATATTAGTAGAGCTTTTTGAACGCCAGCATGAAATCTTTTAGGCGACATTTTTGGTATTGCTTGACCTTCAATTAATTCATAAGCTACATCACTTACTGATAAAGCAAAAAATTCTTCAAGAGTGAGTTTTATAGTAGATTGAATCATCATGTCAATGCTGGCGAATAGTTAGGAGTTGCGATCGCCCTAAACGAAATTACAACCATTGTGTTAGGTGCAATTGATTTATTACAATTGCACTGTCGTAATGCGATCGCGCTTGTTAGACGTTCAACTTGTTTGTGTCTCGACTTGCGAAGATGTTGGTTGCTGGGCGTAATCGCGGAAACTCTCTAAACTTTGCTTAAGGCTTGATTCTACAGCTTTGCCTAAAAATAGGTTGTCCATTAGTTTTCCCAAAAGCCCAGGAATAGCATAGGCAATAGAGAGTTTTACAATACTACTATTATGGCGATCGTAAAAGCGAATAGCGCCCCGATTAGGTAAACCATCCACTGATTCCCACTCAATAATTTGGTGAGGAACAATTTTTGTAATCCGCGATAGCCAACTAAATTCTAAACTACCTGTTTTTAGCTTCCAGCGCGATAGTTGAGGATCGTCTGGGAGAACTTTTACCGAATCAATCCATTGCATCCATAAAGGCATTTGCTCTAAATCTGCCCATAGCTGCCAAACTACATCTATAGGAGTATCTACTTCAATCTGTACGCTATGTTCTAACCAATCAGCCATCTAGTTTTCCTCTATTATTGTTCAGGATACCGTAGATAATTGCTGAGGATTTTTTATTTCCTCTACACTAGCCAAAATTGCTTTAGCCGCCTGAAGACCAGAAAGCGTAGCACCTTCCATACTATCGATGTAGTCTTGCTGAGTATAGCTCCCTGCCAGAAAGAAATTACTTATCGGTGTTTTTTGCGCTGGACGATACTTGTCCATTCCCGGAGCTTCTCGATATAATGACTGAGCGAGTTTCACTACGCTAAACCAAGTCATATTTAATTCCCGCGATGAGGGAAATAAGGCGTGGACTTGCTTAAGGACGTGCTGGGCAATTTCTTCGTTACTTTGTTTAATAAAAGGATCTCCTGGGGTTAGTACCAGTTGCATTAACGAGCCTTTTCCGGGAATGTAATAATTGCTAGGGCTAGTTAAAGCCAAATCTGCAAAACAAGAAAAGTCCGCGTCGGCTGTATATAGTAAATTATCTATCCCTGCGGCATGGTCTAATTGCGTCCGGCTTTGCGCATTTTGCAATTCTGTTACCCAACCATCAAATCTTAGTTGGACTGTAGCAACCGGGACAGTATCTAATTTATAAATTTTGTCAAATTGAGACCATTTGCGCCATTGTGGGGGTAATATTTTCTGAATTCCCGGTACATCGCAAGCAAATAAATAAGCATCAGCTACAATTGTTTCTTCAATTTCGCCTTTAGCAATTACTAACCCGGTAACTTTTGTCTGTTCACCTTCTTCGGCGTACTGAATTTCTCTAACGCGGCGGCGAGTGTGGATTTTTGCCCCTCTAGCCTCTAAATATTCCACAATTGGCTTCAGCAAATACTCGTGGGGCGAACCTTCTAGCATTCGTAATACTGACGCTTCGCTTTTGGTAGCAAACATCAAGAAGATTGTTAGCATACAGCGAGCAGAAATATTTTCGGTATCGATAAAGCCAAGGGCGTAGGCGATCGGGTTCCACATCCGCTTAAGACTGCCATTTCCCCCTCCTTGGCGGCGAAACCAATCAGCAAAGCTAACTTTATCCAAATCGCGGATAGTTCTCATTGCCCCGTCAAAGTCTACCAAGCCTCGGACTATGGGGCTAGTACCAAGTGCGATCGCATTAAGGGCTTTATCAAGTAACGATAGCTGGGAAGTAGTAAAAAATGCCTTTAACCCGTTGAAGGGCGCACCCGTAAGAAAGCGAAAATCTAATTCGCCAATGTGTCCGCCTTCATTAATAAAACTATGGGTATGCTGCTTTAAAAGCAGGCTTTCTAACGCACCCACTTTTTTCATCAACTCAAAAAGTTTGTAGTAGTTACCAAAAAAGACGTGCAATCCCATCTCTACATGATTGCCATCCGGGTCTACCCAACTGCCAACTTTGCCGCCCACAAAAGGACGCGATTCAAAAATTTCTACTTCTATCCCCGCATCTACTAATTCTACAGCCGTTGCCAGCCCAGCCAGTCCCGCCCCAACGATCGCCACACGCATCTAGTATTTAACCCTTCTCGATTCTTTACATATTTTAATCTGTTTGCGGTTTTGTTTTCATAGGTAAATAAGGGGAATATTCTTTAAACTGCCATTGAAAGGAAGTAGCCGACGTGAGAAACTTTACTTTTTCAATTTGAAACTCTACCAAACGGTTAGCACCAGCAAATTGTAGAGCTTTTTTAGTATTCTGTGCGACCGCAGCTTTCCCGGTAAGCTGAAGCGTATCTCCCGTTGCAAAATCAATAAATAATAGTCCGGCTTGTGGATTTTCTACCAAATTGCCCAAAGTATTAAACATATTATTGCCAGCATAATCAGGAAAAACTAACTTATTTAGATACAAAACTCTAACAAAGCCTGGATAACCGCCACGATGGGAAGCATCCGCGCCGCCTTGGGGGTGATAACTAGCAATAAAAAATGTATCTGCTTGTTGGATAAATTGTTGCTGCTGAGGCGATAGCGTTTCTCCAATTTGGACGCTAGATTTACCGCGATTAAGAGTAGCATTAATTTCCCGTTTTTGGATGTACTGAGGGCAGTTGAAATATACTTGCTGGGTATGCAAATAAATCTTATTTTCGCCCTGCAACTTGGCTTTACCGTTCAATCTCAACCGCTTGCGGGTGGCTAAATCAATGACCAATAAACCAAGTTCCTCTGCAAGGCGTAAATTTTCTTTCAACTCGTCGCTGTCGATAGCAATTTTTACTATTTGTTCGGCTACGGCTTGCAAAAATCCTGGTTCGCCCGTAAGTAAAGAAGCCCAAACACGGTTGCCCGAATCAATAGTACTGGCGATCGCTAATCTTTGACTAGCTAAAAAACTTTGCATTGCTGGCTTAACAACTGCACCACCGATTGCCTTTGCTAAACTTTCGGCTTCTGCTTGAACACCTAAGCGCGCTTGGACTGCAAGTTCTCCCGAATGATAAATCATTGCCTAGCTCCCCAATAATTTTACCTAAATGACTTACAATCCCGGCATCCCTACATAACCGGGAAGCTGCTTGATGCGACTAATCCAAACAATTACATGAAGATAATCTTCCAAGGCAATTTTGCCATCGGCGGCTAAGGCAATGTAAGGAAAGCAAGCAATATCGGCAATAGTTGGGCGATTTCCTTCTAACCAGTCTTGCTTTTGCAAGTGTTCGTCCATAACTTGCAGGATTTTAAAAGTTTTGCTTCGGGCTAATTCTAAATCTATCTTGGCGTTAAATATAAAATGCAACCTAGCGGCGGCAACACTGTGTTGAATTTCATTTGCTGCGGTCGATAACCATTGCCCAACTTTAGCCATTGCTTCTGCTTCTAGAGGTAGCCAATCCTCACCACCGTAGCGCCGCGCCAAATATACCAAAATCGCTTGAGAATCTCGAATAACTACATCGCCATCTATGAGAATTGGTACTTGTCCAAACGGATTTAATTTCACAAAAGCGCTCGACTTATTTTCCCCGGCTGATAAATTAACAGCTACAAGCTCATGCTCTAATCTCAATAATGACAACATTAGCCTAACTTTATAGCAGTTTCCTGACAAATTTAGGTCGTACAGTTTTAGCATTGCTTTTTCTCCATAAAACCGAACGTTCGGTATAAAAATTACTGTATCAAACGTTCGGTACAATAGCAATGAACTACTACACATACATAGATGGTTAAAAACGAAACGATCGCTCAACTCCTAACTGTATTTCAAAAATACGGTTATGAAGGTGCAACTTTAACGCGGCTTTCCGAGGCTACAGGTTTAGGTAGAGCTAGTCTTTACCATCATTTCCCTAAAGGTAAAGAAGAGATTGCTGCTGTAGTTCTCAATTACAGCAACGATTGGCTGGCGACAAA
Source organism: uncultured Aliterella sp. (assembly GCA_905479905.1). GTDB lineage: Bacteria > Cyanobacteriota > Cyanobacteriia > Cyanobacteriales > Chroococcidiopsidaceae > Aliterella. The sequence continues at coordinate 209 of CAJQOK010000254.1, read as the reverse complement.
TATTATTGCTCCATTGGGCGACAGGGAGCGTCCAGGGTCACTAAGAATTAGAGAAATGACAAAAAAAGTGAATGAGCTTTACAGTTGCGGTCAAAAGCCTTGCATATTAGCTGTGCTAGTGCTAGGAGAAGCTAATGATATATTTCACAAGCAAATTGGGCAAGCATTAAAACTTTGGATCGATACTTTAGCTCAGGTTTTATTAGAGG
>CAJQOK010000253.1 GCA_905479905.1 uncultured Aliterella sp. | reverse complement strand
GCACTTATAAAGGCATTGAAATAAAAGAAACTCCAAATTACTCCGCAACGGTAATAGATAATCGTTTTTTAGTTATCAGCGACAATCCCAAAGCTACGGAAAACGTAATTGATACTTATTTTGGGAAAAACTCCTTAGTAAAAATGCCTGGTTTTCAGGAAAAATTTGGAGAAATTGCCAAAGAAAATCATTTTGCTCAAGTGTACGTTAATATTCCAGCCGCCGCTCGGCTAGTAAATAGCAATCCCCAAAAACTATCTCCTCAACTAGCCCAACTCCAACAAAATCAAGGGTTAGCTACCACAATTAGTTTAGAGCCACAAGGGATTGGGTTAAAAAGTGTCTCGTGGTTGAAGCCAGATAGCGATCGCGTCCACTTGGTACAAAATAATGCCGGAAAAATGCAAAACCTTTTACCCGCCGAAACCTTGATGATGGTATCGGGGGGAAATTTACAGCAATTATGGCTTGATTATTTGCGATCGGTAAAAACTAATCCTCTTGCACCTATTCCCCCAGAAAATTTACGCGCGGGTGTCAAAAATACTACCGGATTAGATTTAGATGATGATTTGCTAAGTTGGATGGATGGCGAGTTTTCCTTGGCCGTAATTCCAGCAATGACGAAAGCCGATGCTTCACCGAATGATTTTGCCTTGTCGTTGGCGTTTATGGTGCAAGCAAAAGACTCTGACAAAGCTAAAAAAGCCTTCCAAGAAATAGATAAAGTAATTAGCAATCAATATCAATTTAAAATCACCGAAACCCAAGTTAGGGGAAAACCTGTTGTCAACTGGATTGCACCTTACGGTACGCTGACGGCAACTCATGGCTGGCTAGATGAAAATATCGCTTTTTTTACCCTCGGCGCACCTTTAGCAGAGAAAATTATCCCCCAACCTGCGGTCAACTTAGCTAGTACCGAGCAATTTCAAACAGCCGTCCCATCGCAACTTAGCCCTAATAATGGGCAGTTTTTCTTAAATATCAATCCAACGTTCAAAAACTTACCCTTACCGCAAATTATCCCCAATCAACAAATTGCTCTAGAGGCGGTACGTTCAATTGGAGTGACAACGGCAGTAAGAGATCGTCATAGTGTTCGTTATGACATTTTTATGGCGCTTAATAAAACTGCAAACCCTAAGCCTTTATCTACGTCTCCATCGCCGACACCCTAAATAATGGGGCAGTTTTACCTCAACATAACGAATTATTTAAACTTGGATGGCGATCCAAGTAACCGTTGCAGTTAGGATCGATGAGAGTAGAAATAAATTTTCAGCTTAAAGCGATGCGGAGAACACTATATGAATTTGGTTTCACTCCAGAATTGGCTAGATAACGCTGCTTTTGCGGTGTTATTTGCCACTATGTTAATTTACTGGGTAGGAGCAGCTTTTCCCCAATTGCGCTATTTACCAGCAATGGGAACGGCGGGAATGGCGATCGCAAATTTGTGTATGGCGACTTTATTAGGCGCTAGATGGATTGAAGCAGGTTACTTTCCTTTAAGTAATTTGTACGAGTCGCTGTTTTTTCTAGCTTGGGGAATTACAACTATTCACTTTTTGGCAGAAAACAACAGCCGCAGTCGTTTAGTAGGGGCTGCCACTGCACCTGTAGCTATGGCGATTGTGGCTTTTGCAACTTTAACTTTGCCTGATAAAATGCAAAGTTCTGAGCCTTTAGTCCCGGCGCTTAAGTCAAATTGGCTGATGATGCACGTCAGCGTGATGATGTTGAGTTATTCAGCTTTGATGGTGGGATCGCTACTGGCGATCGCATTTTTAATTGTGACTCGTGGGGCAAATATCGAATTGCGGGGTAGTTCAGTAGGTACGGGTGGCTATCGCCTGCATCGGGCTACAGATTTGGCAACGGCAAGAGTAGCTAATTTATCTGCATATAACGGTAATGGTAATACGGCGGTGCTTAACCTCCCTACTACTGAAGTTGTAGCCGAACCGCTTTCACCCCAACGCCTCAGCCTTGCGGAAACTTTGGATAATATCAGCTACCGGATTATTGGGCTAGGATTTCCTTTACTTACTATCGGGATTATTGCCGGGGGAGTATGGGCAAATGAAGCTTGGGGATCTTATTGGAGTTGGGATCCTAAAGAAACTTGGGCTTTAATTACTTGGCTAGTATTTGCAGCTTACCTCCACTCGCGGATTACTCGCGGTTGGCAAGGTCGCAGTCCGGCTATTTTAGCCTCGGCGGGGTTTGTGGTGGTCTGGGTGTGTTATCTGGGGGTCAATCTTTTAGGTAAAGGCTTGCATTCTTATGGCTGGTTTTTTTAGTCAATCAAAGGTCAAGTTTTAGCCATAAAATATAACTCGACATCAATTGCAGGTTAGCTAAAGCGTGAAGCTATTTATTTACCATACTCCTGAACTTACTCCCACTGATACTATTCCCGATTGCGCGATCGCTGTGGATGTACTTCGGGCTACAACGACGATGGCAACAGTCTTGGCGGCTGGTGGTGAAGCTATCCAGGTGTTTAGCGATTTGGATACGTTACAGCTTGTTAGCGCTGATTGGGACGCAGATAAGCGCCTCCGCGCTGGAGAGCGGGGCGGCGCTAAAGTGGAGGGGTTCGATTTGGGTAATTCTCCTTTAGACTGCACTGAGAAGCTCGTCAAGGGGCGGAGGTTGTTTATTAGTACTACTAATGGAACTCGCGCTTTACAACGAATACAAAGCGCCCCAGCCGTCTTAGCTGCTGCTTTTGTTAACCGGGCGGCGGCGGTAAATTACCTTTTAGCTAAACAGCCGGAAATAGTTTGGATTGTCGGTTCGGGTTGGGAAGGTACTTATTCTTTGGAAGATACGGCTTGCGCTGGGGCGATCGCTCATAGTGTTTTGCAGCAAACAAATACTCCTCTAGATGAGCTTGCGGGTAATGATGAAGTTGTAGGGGCGATTTCTCTTTACGAACAATGGCGCGATCGCTTGGTTGAGCTATTTCATCAGGCTAGTCACGGTAAGCGTTTGTTGCGCCTTGGCTGTGATGAGGATATAAGGTACTGCGCTCAAGTTGATATTTTGGATGTTTTGCCTATCCAGTGTGAGCCGGGGGTGTTGAAAATATCGGGGTGAATAGCTTTGTTTAAGTGGGTTGCTTGGAAAAACCAGGACTTGGGGGGTCTGCCCCCCAAACCCCCCATTGGGGGACGGTTGCGTCCCCCAAACCCCCTCCAAAATGTCTCTCAATCCCTCCGTTAGTTTTCGGGTAATAGGTCTTTTGCGGGTGATTGATTGAGGGATCTGCCCTAAACCCTCTTTCCAAGGTTTGTCAATCACTCCGCCATTCCGTTAGTTTTCGGGTAATAGGTCTTTTGCGGGTGGTTTATTAATCTGTCAATTCTTTTAGTTTCTGCAAGTTTCCTCCTAAATATCCGGCGAAGTTCTGTTGCTGTTTGTCTGTCGGATTACTTACAGGTTTTACTAAATAAATACTAGGTCGCGGAGCCGCTAAGGTAACTTGGTATTGACGCAGTTGCTCTTGATGAAAAACTGTGACTTCTATCGTGTCTCCTTGTTGATAATCTTGCAGGCGATCGCTTATCCCTGTTGCTGTTACTCTTATCCCATCAATTGCTAACAATTCATCCCCTGGATCGATTCCTGCTATAGCCGCAGGCGTTCCCGTTTCTACAAATTTAACTACTTCTTTCCCCTGCTCAGAATTTACTTTTATTCCTAAATAAGGTACAGGTTCTTTGTCTTCACTGACTATCTGCAAGCCAAACGACTCTAAATATTGATTAAAAGGTAACTCCTCTATCCCATCAACATATTTAGCAAAAAAGTCTGCTAAGTCTATCCCCGCTACTTTTGCCATCACTTCCTGCAACTGCTGAGGTGTAAACCCAATTTCCTCTATACCAAATTGCTGCCACATTATCAGCATCACGTCATCTAAAGACTTCTGATTATCATGTCTTTCTCTAATCAGTAGGTCTAATAATAGCGATACCATTTCCCCTTTTAAATAGTAGGAGATTTGAGAGTTATTACTGTTAGCTTCAGGTCTATACAGCTTAATCCAAGCATCTAAACTTGACTCGCTCACTGGCTGCACTTTTCGCCCTGGTGTTAGCTCGTAACGGGTAATTTCTTTACCTAAATTCTGTAAAAAAGTTTT
>CAJQOK010000252.1 GCA_905479905.1 uncultured Aliterella sp. | reverse complement strand
TTAAGGAAGTAGCAATACTTAGCACTTGCAATCGTTTAGAAATATATATTGTTACACGCGAAACCGAGCAAGGAATTAGAGAAGTCAATCAATTTTTGTCAGAACATAGCAAATTGCCCTTGTTGGCGTTGCGACAACACTTATTTGTCTTACTCCACGAAGATGCTGTTATGCACTTGATGCGTGTATCGGCGGGTTTAGATAGCTTGGTTTTAGGAGAAGGGCAAATTCTTTCTCAAATCAAACAAACTCACAAACTAGGGCAACAATACAACGGCATCAAATCTATTCTTAATAAGCTATTTAAACAAGCAATTACGGCGGGTAAGCGCGTTCGTACTGAAACCAATATTGGCACGGGTGCGGTATCTATTAGTTCGGCGGCGGTAGAACTTGCCCAGATGAAAGTTCAAAACTTGGCAGCTTGTCGAGTAACGATTATCGGTGCGGGGAAAATGTCGCGGCTACTGGTGCAGCATTTGTTGGCAAAAGGTGCGGTAGAAATTACAATTTTAAATCGATCGCGCGATCGGGCGGAAGAATTAGCCAAGCAATTTAGTCAAGTTACTTTACAAATTCAACCGATGTCCGAAATGATGGCGCAAGTTGCGATGTCAGACTTAGTGTTTACAAGTACCGCCGCCACAGAGCCATTGCTAGATCGCGCTAAATTAGAGGCGGCTTTAGAACCCAATCGTTTGTTGATGATATTTGATATTTCCGTGCCGCGTAACGTGCATGGAGACGCGAAAGAGTTAGAAAACGTCCAAGCGTTCAACGTAGATGATTTGAAGGCTGTAGTCGCCCAAAATCACGCCAGCCGTCGCAAGATGGCGATGGAAGCAGAGAGGCTGTTAGAGGAAGAAGTCTCGATTTTTGATAGTTGGTGGCGTAGTTTAGAAACGGTTTCAACTATCCGATGCTTGTGGGACAAAGCGGAGGCTATTCGCGAACAAGAGTTAGAAAAAGCCTTGTCTCGCTTAGGTTCGGAGTTTGCCGAGAAGCACCAAGAAGTAGTAGAAGCTTTGACACGGGGAATTGTCAATAAAATTCTTCACGATCCGATGGTGCAATTACGAGCGGAGCAAGATATTGAGGCTAGACGGCGCTGTATGCAATCGCTACAAATGCTGTTTAATTTGGATGTCCGCGAAGCTATATAGTAATTAGTTTTTGTTTTAACCCGTATTGCAAATAGCAATACGGGTTTTTTAATGGGCGATCGCACTCTACTTGCGGCAGATAAGCGCCTAGCTGACACCAAGATTAAGATAGCTCAAAACTTCCATGCAGTAATCTTTTCAAATGGTTAAAACTGAGCAGTAGCGGCTGAGGAGAATATTGGGTGTTTTTGCATAAACCCTAGATTCGGGGAATAGCAAAAATGAAATTAGGCATTATTACTTCGCGCCTCTTATCAGCCAAGCCTTTTCTCCAACGAAGCTCAAAAAGTAGAGTTTTTGAGCCAGAATACAAGTGTGGCTCTTTTCGTGTCTCAAAAAGCAATTCTCAAGCGCTTTAAGGAGTAATGATACTCTCCCAAACTCATAGCCTCCATTAGTTATGGGCTAATACAAGAGTAAAGCCCTATTCTAAGTCAAAATCCTTATTAATCCCAATCTAAAGTTTATATAAATAACCCCACTTTGCTTCAAGAAAGAGGTTTAGCTAAGATACTTGTGATTCAGTGCCACTTAGCTAGAAAAAATTACTATATACAGTTTTTAACCATAGTATGTTTTGCTCAATTTATATCTACTAATCTTAATTAACTCAAGTTGTTAGCTGCGGTTAGATTTTCAAGTCAGTGTCTTACTTTTACTCCTTATTGAGATTAATGCCAATTTGAGGCTTGCACTCAACTTGGCATTAATCGCTGGCTATGTCTTAAAATAACCAAGACTGTATATTTAGGTTCAATTGACTGCAAAAATTATCTGGTATTGAATAGAAAGCGAAAACTTATTTTCCATTTATCTTATTAAACCAATTATCATGGCAATAGCAACGGAGATAATCACAAAAAATGGCTACTTATCGCCAGTACCATTGCTAATTATTCTTTAAGATATGAGGTTTAGATCCACCCATGAATATTCATAACAGTAATTTGGCACAACAACGTATAGACAACAATTGAGAACTTCAAGAATACTTAATGGCGATATAATTTAATAGTTTAAGTCGCTAATAAGTAAATTCGTCAAATTAATTCAACTGTCGTAGTTAACGTATTTTCTTACCATGCGTATTTTAATTGTTGAAGATGATGAAAGGATAGCAGAGTCTCTAGCAGAAGCTCTGACAGATCAGCATTACGTTATAGACATTGCTAGCGATGGTGAAAAAGGCTGGGAATTTGCTAAAGCATTGACTTATGACTTGATCTTGTTAGATTTGATGCTACCGAAACTTGATGGTATAAGCCTTTGTCAACAGCTACGCTCTAGGGGGTATCGAATGCCAATTCTGTTATTAACTGCTCGTGATACAACGGCAGATAAAGTTGCGGGCTTAGATGTCGGTGCAGATGATTATGTAGTTAAACCCTACAAGCTACAAGAATTGATGGCACGCCTACGAGCTTTGCTACGTCGAGGTGGTTTGGAGGCTACTCCTGTACTGGAATGGGAAGGCTTGCAGCTTGACAGTAGCACCTGTGAAGTAACTTATAACAACTGCCCTATGCAGACCACCCCCAAAGAATATCGTCTTTTAGAGTTATTCATGCGTCGTGGCTGTCGTGTATTTAGCCGAAGCGCGATTTTAGAGAATTTGTGGTCTTTTGAAGAACCCCCCGGAGAAGATACAGTTAAGACTCACATTAAGCGTCTGCGACAAAAACTAAAAGTAGTAGGAGCGCCAGATGATTTTATTGAGACGGTTTACGGGTTGGGGTATCGCCTCAAACCAAACCCCCGATCGGCAGATATTTAAGTCTTTACGCTTGTATCTGTTGTTGTCCTATTTGACAGTGATGATAGCAATTTTAGGGGCGTTTGGAGTGGGAGTATATGTGTTTTTCTCTCGCAGCCTCGACTACCAATTAGATCAACAGCTATTAACTTTAGCCCAAGCTGCCGTTCCTAGTTTAGATATT
>CAJQOK010000251.1 GCA_905479905.1 uncultured Aliterella sp. | reverse complement strand
AATAAATGGTGGATGAGGAATTTAAGCCGGTGTGCCATTACCAAAAACGGAATTGGCATGAATCGCCAGCTGGGATCGATTCTTAAGGTTGAGGCGATTAAAAATGCTGTTAATGTGTGTTTTAACCGTACTTTCCGATATAAATAATTTCTGGGCAATTTCTTGATTTGTTGCCCCAATCGCTACTAAACGCGCTACGTCCAATTCCCTTGGTGTCAATTGTGCCAGTGCAGGGGGAACAGATTCGGATAGACTAGGCTGGGTTTTTTGACTAACAACCCGTTCTAGAAGACCTGGGGCAAGTTGCGCGTACCCACAGTTGATGGAGCGAATTGCATTGACAAGTTCTTCGGAGGGCATATCTTTAAGCAGATAACCTTTCGCTCCGGCTCGAATTGCTCCGCTCACATCACGATCTTCGTCATAAGTACTCAAAACCAAAATTTTCGTGCCAGGAAATTGTTCGCAAATGATGCGAGTGGCGGTACTGCCGTTCATCACTGGCATTCGCACGTCCATTAACACTATATCTGGTTGTAGTGTTTCGACTTGTGCGATCGCCTCTTCTCCGTTTTCCGCCGTACCCACAATTTCTAGGTCAGATTCTAAGCTCAACATTGCTTTGAGACCTTGGCGAACTAATTTTTGGTCATCTACAAGTAATAAGCGAATCATTAGCGCACCTTTTAAATTGAAATAAACACAGAGAATAAGAATGCAAAATTATAAATACCGTTGTCGAAAGTACGAATTCTGCTAAAAAATATTTAAATCGTATACTCCAATAAAATAAAATTCTTGCGCTTGTGTCTTGCCTGCCTCAAATTAGATTTGGTGAAGCAAAAATGAGTTATTCACAGGAATCTCGATCCATACTCTTGACAATCTGACGAACTTCGTGCATGAGATTACTGGTTAATTGGGAAGCTTCTGACAGCGATTGTTGCGCTTGAACCGGGTTGATTTGCCAGAGTTTTTGGGCTACTTGCAGTTGGATATGTAAAGCGGCGATTGAATGTCCTAACGCATTATAAAAATCAAGTAAATTGTGATTCTTTTCTTGCATCGCTGCAAAATTTCCAATCTGCAATATACAGCTTTGCAGTTGTTGTTGAGCTACTATCAATTGCTGATGCTTCTGGCGATTTGTACAAAGAGTTTTCACTACTTGCCAAACTAATATTAAGAACAATGTTGCTAATAGAACAATCATCATCTACTCGTGTTTTAACGACAATAATTTTGTGGATAACTTCACCTCTTTTATTAATAGCTTTAATTCGACTCTTTGGCTAGCTGTTACTGTAATCTTACAACTTTAGTTGGAATACAATTTTTATCATTGTCAAAAAGTTGTAAAACGTAGGTTTGACTAACAAGTAGATAGACGTAAATGGCGGTATTTGGTAGTTGAAAAAATTATGAATTAAACGATTTGGACATTCAGGATTCATCATTTATCATTACCGATTACCCATTCTTGAATGATGAGGTATCGCTTGAAAATTAAGTGGCAAGTCAAATGATGAAATCAAAGTTGATTCCACATCTATTAATGGTATTGTTGGAATCATCAATGTTAAGTCTTGCCATTCATCTAGATTAAGAGATTGCCATTCACCAATTTTGACTGGTTTGTGTTGGCTAACACAAACAAATTCTTGAAAAATAGATGTTTCAAGTTGGTGTTGGCTAACCGAATATTCGTTAGCCATAGATATTTCAGATATTTTAGATATCTGCATGGGAATTTCAACAGCAATGCAACAACCAGATCCTGGTTGAGATTTTAACTGTAGATGACCTTGTAAAACTGCAACCCGTTCCTGCATTCCTTGCAGTCCATATCCGCCGGAGACTTGTTCGGGGTCGAACCCACGTCCGTTATCTTGAATTGTTAACTGCACCCCTATTGAAGTTGTGCAAATATCAATTTGCACTTGTGTTGCTTTAGCGTACTTGCGAACATTGTTAAGTGCTTCTTGGATAATTCGATAAATGGGTGTGACAAGCTGTGGCGATAATGATATGGGTAGGCTAATTTCAACTTCAGGTAAAATTCCAGTCGTTTGATGAAAATCATTGACTAGAGATTCGATTAACGTTTCTAAAGACTGGGTTTCGAGTGCATCGCTGCGTAATGCTTTAACAGATTCACGAACTTCTTTAGTTGCGATCGCAACTAAACGATGTGCCTCACTCAGAAATTCCTGTGCTTGAGTTGGCTCTGGTTTACAAAGTTTAATCGCGGTTTGTAATTGAAAGTTAAGCGCGGTTAGGGCAGATCCTAGAGAATCATGTAAGTCCCGCGCAATGCGATTGCGTTCTTGCGTCGCCGAGACATTGGCAAATTGCATCACGCATTGCCACAAAGAGTCATGCATTTGAGCGAGGTGTTCTGGTGTGTAAAGTTCTTTAACCACAATACTTTCTTCATAACGTTCAACTAATATTTATGTATTTCTGAGTGAAGAATACTTATGCAAGTAGACACAAGTCCGTCTTTATATTGTAGGGCAGGTAGGATACCCAGGGAGAATTCGTTCCTCAAAGAAAAACCTTATAATAATTTAGACGAACGAATTTGGCATTAGCGATGGCGGCAAACTTAATTCAATCATTGCAGGAGATTAGAGATTTCCGAGCA
>CAJQOK010000250.1 GCA_905479905.1 uncultured Aliterella sp. | reverse complement strand
TGCCAATCGAGTAGATCCTGCGTTTACGCCGTTCTATGGTTTGTCTAATGCTTTGACTGGAAACTCTGGCTCTGTAGAAATTACGACCAATCAATTGAATATAAATGATGGAGCAAGAGTTAGCGTGCGTAACGATGGCTCTGGAGAGGCAGGCGATCTTAAAGTGATTGCTAATTCAATTAATCTAAAAAATCAGGGTACTATTGCAGCAGATACCGCAAAAGGTACAGGTGGTGATATTACATTAAGAACAAATGAGTTACAGTTACGCCAAAACAGTCAAATTAACGCTACGGCAGGAGGTAACAGCACTGGTGGTAACATTACTATTGATACTAATACTCTAGTTGCTTTAGAGAATAGCGATATTACAGCTAATGCTTTTGAGGGTCGTGGTGGAAATATTGCAATTACAGCGAAAGGCATTTTCGGTATTGAATCGCGTACAAGATTGACTCCACTAAGTGACATCACTGCTAGTTCAGCATTAGGGATAAACGGTACAGTGCAAATCAATACGCTAGATACTAATCCTATTAACGGATTAGAGAGTTTGTCACCGACAGTTGTTGATAGCTCAAGGCTAATTGCACAAGACTGTTCAGCTAGGGAAGATAGTTTGGCACGAGAAAAGAGCGAGTTTATCATCACCGGACGCGGCGGTTTACCACCCCAACCAAGTGAGCCACTGCGGGCTGAAGCTATTGCAACCGCAGAATCTGGAGAGGAAAACCGCTCGGCTAACGTAACGGTTACACGCCCAATTAGCTCTACCCTGACTCAAATAGTAGAAGCCCAAGGGTGGGTAATTAACGAGCGAGGTCAGGTGATTTTGACCGCTCAACCTGTTAGCGCTACACTTACCAGTTCCCTTTCCACTCAAGTAACTTGCTATGCGCCTTAAAAGATTAATAGCAAATAGATTAAATTGGCGATCGCACAATCGGATTGGAGTAAAACTCGCTAAAGGAATTGCACTGATTCTGTTAGCTTTGCTGACAGGGACAAGTATTCTAGCTCTGTCCGTTAAGCAAGTGCCAGGGATGGAATCATTACCCTCTCGCTTCTCGTCACTAACTACTCAAGCAGATCGAGCAGTACAACCGAATATCGAGGGGCAAAAACTTTACGAATCTGGACAGTTCTCTAAGGCAATTGAAGCTTGGCAAAAGGCGATAGATACCTATACTCAAGTAGGAAACTCTGATGGCATAACTCAAAGCCGAATTAATATCAGCCAAGCTTTACAAGCTTTAGGTTTCTACCCAAGAGCCTGCAATACTTTACTACAAGCTTTCAACATTACTAATACAGACTGTCAAAAGTTAACTCAGTCGAACGAAGACTACCAGCAGAGGCAAGACTCTGTACTCAAAACTCTTGAGCAAATACCAAACTCGCAAATTAAGGCAATTGGTTCGCGTAGCCTGGGTGATGTCCTGCAAAAGCTCGACAATCTGGCTCTGTCCGAGAAAGTGTTGCAGCTAAGTTTAGCAGTCTCCAAGGCATTACCTTCGCCTCAAAATGAGAGTGCTGCTTTGCTCAGTTTAGGCAACACATTTCAAGCTTGGGGAAACAGGGCAAGAGCTAACCAAGACACAGCAGGCGAAATTGACTCAACTCCTTGGCACTGCCCATATAGCCCAAGCTTGGGTGCGCCAAAGAAATTCTATCAACAAGCAGCGATATTCTATCAACAAGCAGCAAATAGCTCGGTAGCACCAGAAATATGGGTGCTATCTCAGGTGAATCGTATGAGTGTATTGCTAAAAGCTGATGCGATATCAGACGCGGGAAAATTACAGAAGCAGATCCAGTCAAAACTAGAACAATTGCCTGCTAGTCAAACAACAACTTATGCGCGACTAAACTTATCTAGCAGCTTGAGTTGCCTAAATCAAGCTAGCATCAATGACGCTCCTTCGTGGGCAGAAATTGCCCAGATTTTAGCTACAACCGAGAAACAAGCCCGTAGCCTTGGTGATAGGCGTAGCCAATCTTATGCTTTTGGCTACCTGGGTGGGATGTACGCACAAGCTCAAAACCAATCTCCTCAAAATCTAGCCTATGCCCAAGACTTGACTAAGCAGGCGCTAGTAATTGCTCAAGCAACCAATGCTACAGACATTACTTATCAGTGGCAATGGCAATTAGGATATCTACTCAAAACCCAAGGGGATGTTCCAGAAGCGATCGCAGCTTACACCCAAGCAGTAGACACACTGCAATCTCTACGCAGCGATCTGACAGCTAGTAGTGGCAACATCCAATTCTCATTTCAGGAAAGTGTCGAACCTGTATATCGTCAGCTAGTAGATTTATTGCTGCAATCAAATGAGCAAAAAAACTTAAATCAAGCCCGTGATGTAGTTGAAGCACTACAAATAGCCCAGCTAGAGAACTTGCTAAGATGCCGCCTGCAAACTGCGTCGCCAGTGGCAATTGATTCTGCCGCCGACCCGACAACAGCAGTTATTTATCCAATTATCTTAGCTGACCGGATAGAGGTGATTGTGTCGCTAGCAAATCAGCCTTTGCGTCACTATTCAAGCGCCCTACCGCAAGAGCAAAATATTGAAGACCTGCTGCAAACGATGCGCCAAAATGTACAAGCGCCAGTTGGTGCAGGACCAGGATTTATGAAATTGTCTCAGCAGGTGTATAATTGGTTGCTCAAACCACTGGAGACAGAGCTAGAAAGCAGTGGAGTAAAAACATTAGTGTTTGTGCTAGATGGTGCTTTGCGCCAAGTGCCGATGGCAGCGCTGCATGATGGAAGACAATACTTAATAGAAAAATATGCTGTAGCTCTTAGTCCTAGTTTGCAACTAATACAACCTAAGCCTTTGCTAGATAATCATCTGAAAGTGTTAGCGGCGGGAATTTCACAGAAAATCCCAGGTTTTAGTGCGCCTGCGCTACCAGAAGTGAAGGATGAATTAGAGCAAATATCACAAATATCAACAAGTGTAGTGTTGCTGAATCAAGAATTTACACGCTACGCTCTGGCAAAAAAAATAAACGAAAGTCCATTTTCAGTAGTGCATCTAGCAAGTCACGGACAATTTAGTTCTAACCCTGAGCAAACATATATTCGTGCTTGGGATAACAGTATCAATGTCAATCAATTAAGAAGCTTGCTCCAAACTAGAGAAAGTAGACAATCTAGCGCAATAGAATTGCTTGTCCTGAGTGCCTGCGATACAGCAAGTGGAGATCGACGTTCGGCATTGGGGCTGGCAGGAGTAGCGGTACGGGCAGGAGCGCGGAGTACGCTAGCTTCATTATGGCAGGTGAACGATAACTCGACTGCCGAACTAATGACAAACTTCTATCAAAAATTATCTCAGTCTAGCAATGGGACAATTACTAAAGCCAAAGCGTTGCAAGATGCTCAACTAGATCTGTTGCACAGGTATAAAGCTCCTTATTACTGGGCATCATACGTTCTAGTTGGCAATTGGTTATAAACAACTTAGACTAGAGCAGCTTGCTATATACTATGCGTGACTGCTTCGACCAATAGGCGGCTTTGTCCTCTTGACCTAAAACTTGATACACTTCCGCCAGCCGATATGCTGCCATTGCCTGTGCTTCGGTATCTTTGTTAATTAGGGCAAGTTTGCTTGCCTGCTGGTAACTCGCTACAGCTTGAGGGAATAATTCAATTTGTGCATAAAGTTCACCAAGGAGGTAGTGAACTGCTGGTATCTGACTACCTGTTGCCGCTTCTAGTAATTGAGTAGCTTCGGCAATCAATCCTCTGCCAATATAAAGCTCTGCTAAAGCTAAAGTCTGTGCTTCAGGGGTCAAGTCTGCTTGAGTGATGCGCTCGGCAGCAGCCTGTACTGAAGTTGCTTGTTGGCGCTCAAGTAAACCAAAAGTCGCTTTGGTAGGTAGTCCACCGCTATCAGCTTCAACTGTTAGTAAATAGCCTGACTCTACAGGTTTGAGGGGTGGTTCACCAGGATAAACAATAGAGGTTGTGTTAACTTCACGCACCCAGTTAACCCCAGCACCTCTGACACGTACAACATAGTTGTTTGCACCAGGAACAGCAGTCCAGCGCAATGTCGGCTTGTAGCTAAGTAACCAAGTACGATGAGGATAGATGATGTAGGGAATAGAATTAAGGAAAGGGTCACGAGTAGGTGTAATTGGCTGGGTGGTTGTGTGTACTGGTTGCTCTGGAGGATAGCAGCCCCTAGCAACACCTGAAGATATGCCACTAGGCACTATCCACAAATTTTGCTTAGGATCAGCGCATTGCACTATTGCTCTAGCGCCGCGATTAGGTTGCAGCAGATCGCCCTGACACAATGCTGCACCAATTGCCGTTGGTCGATAGTTAGACCAGTTTCGACGTTTTAGTTGTACCTGACCGCGAATGCTAACTAATCGCCCTAAATGGACACAACTATTGCTAGCAGGTTTTGCTACTGCTTTTTTCTGGTTAGCTATTATTGCTGGTGTTGCGACTAGAAGTAAAGCAAAATATATTATTGTGGGTAGGCGAGTATTCACTTATTTGAGTCCCCAAAACTAGCTTTTAATCTTTGTTGTGCCAGACGAGTCCAAATGTCTTCTTCAGGAGTTCTGGGCAGATAGGTGTATGCTAGACAATCTTCCCAGTGTTGCAAAGCCTGTTGCTTTTCGCCGCGACGTTCTAGAACCTGAGCGAATAAGCAGTGGGCAGCAGAGCGCTCCTGTTGGAGAGCAATTGCTTGCTCTAACTCGACTTGGGCTTCTTCTAAACGACCTTGTTGTAGGCGCGCCCAACCACGATTTTTAAAAAAGCTGTACTTAATGCGTGGTTCTTGGTTTCGAGCTAGAGGTAGACCAGTCTGCAATAAGGCAATAGCCGTGTCAGATTTTCCTCGCAAAAGGTACAATCGCGCTTGATTGTTGTAAGCAGCAAATAGACCTAACTCTATTGCCTTTTGGTATTGCACCTGTGCTTGCTGATAATTCTGTTGATCTTCGTAAACTGCACCAAGATTATAGTGTGCTTCTGCTGACCAAGGGTTGATATCAAGTACCCAATCATAAGCAATCTGAGCTTGCGGCAGTTCACCTGCTAAGTGACTCTTTGTGCCATACCAGTTACCTAGCCAAGATAAAGCATACCAACCACCGAATATTCCAACTGAGGCTAAAAGTGCTATTCCAGGTTGCAGGAATTTGATTAAGTTAGGTCTATATCTACTTTTTCTAAAATTAATAGTAGTTGGTAATGAAGTATCTCTGCGTTGGGAGTGTTGAGGCTGGTCGTTTTGGGGTGGTTCGCTCTCCTGCTCGTTACTCAACTTCTTAATAGCTCCATCCAATAATGCTGCTTGAACGACCATTAGTGCTGAACTGGAGGCACTACCATTAAGAGGTATTTGACTTTTAGGCTTAGTTTTTAGTTTTTGCAACCGCAACTGTTTGGTTTGCAGTCTTCTCAAAATACCTGCAACGTTCCGCTTGTCAACTCTCTGACCGATTGCTTGTGATAGCAAATGCCACAGTTGTTGAGCTTTGCCTCTAGAGACATAAGCATTCGTATATCTTTCTAACTTAATCTCTTCAAGCTTTTTCCCTAGCAAACTTTGGTCGAGGATATACTTTTGTTCGTCTGACAAATGTTTGCCTCTAAATTCATAAACTGCCCGATCCGCCGATGCTATCAGGCTGGAGATTTCGTAGTCACTCATTACTCCCTGTCAATTTGCCAATTTGCCTTTCAGTATATCTTGCCTTAAGCCAATCAAGGGAGCTTTTAGGCGCAACGTTAAACCTTTACAAATCTAAACTTTCTCGGCTATTTATATATCCAAATCGTTTCTAAGGTTAATTTCGTCGCTGTTTAAGTTCAGATATGAAACTAATACGCTATTAAACTTATCCTAATAACTGTATTTCTGAGTTATATCCTAGAGCTAATGTCCAAACGTCTTACTGTCAGGCAGTTTCAGCTAATCATTATTGGAAATATATTTCTGAGTTTGTAAGGTTTTAACTTTAAGTAATTTTCTGAAGTACCAAGCTTTTTATCTTTAGACAATCTGTTAGCTTTATGCCATTTATTAAAGCTAGTTGCTCAATAAATTAGCTGGCTGTTATTTTCTGAGGTATCGCAGTTTATAAACCAAACTACTTTCTGAGCTACCAAGCTTTGTTTATTTACAAATTAATTGCTATGTCTAGGTTACAAGCAAAATCAACTACTGCAAGAAATAGAGCATTGTCTAATTTCTCAAAGTAAATAAAAGTACAAGTTATTTTGCTAGTAAGTAATTTTAGTAACAAACTTTTCGTGGGGTTGACAATTTTTTGAATAAGTTTTAATTTCTTTTTAAGGTTGTAATAGGAGCAAGCTTAGGAAAAGGATAAAAGTGCTGTGACTGCTTCTCGCCAGTTTATAAACGTCTTACCAGGAGAGTATGTGCCTTATGTCAGCTAAAATTTTCAGTGAGGTTCAAGCAAATACAATGCTAAATACGAGGATGAATAGGAAAAAAATAGCTTGCGTACTAGGGACGCTATTAATCGCAGTTAGTAGAAATATTAAGCCTGCTAATTTGGTTCTCAACGCGGCTTTTTGAGCGGGTTCTTGTTAGCTCCATCTAAAGCGGTAAAGAAAAATGCTAAGACTTCCTCTAATCCTTCGCTGTAGTCAATGTCTTCGTCTAAGCAGTATTGCTTAAACCGCCGTACTAAGTTACGTGGTACGTGCGCTCGGATTTGCTCGTAATTAGGGTCGTCTTTTTTCGCCACCTAGCTTAACAGATAAATAACTTGAGGAATAATTGTCGCATTAACAGGATTACACTGGCGTAAAAGTGCAACGTTGCAACGTTGCAACTTTAAGTTAGACTGAGGAAGTGTAACGAGCGCTTGCGAATTACACTGCTGATTAATGGCTGCTTTGTACCTAAAAGTATTAGACAGTCGTTAAGAAAACAGCAGTTGAGTTAACTCACATCTTGCACCAAGCTCAAATTCATGCAAGGTAGGCATTTTAGTTGAGTTGCCTTCCGGCTGAACCTTGCTTGAAGTAAACTTTTCACTTTCTCAAGGCGATCGCTTAAAGAAATTAGGAGAGCTTAAAAAGTTGATTTTTCGTTAGGTGCAAGATGTAAGTTAAGGTCTAAGCCAATACTGGTGGAGCAGGTCGATAAGAGTGGTAGAGATTTCATCAGCAGAAACATTGAGCTTTGAACCGGATTGAGCATTTTTACTGATGTTAGAGAGGTCGATAATTTTACTAATTTGTTTTACCTAATTGCCTTTGAGGAGCAATACACATGAGTTTCAGCAAAACATCTAATGAATTATCAGAGTATAACTATACGATGTTAGAGCCAGAGATCAAAATTGTTGTTCAACAACGCACTAGCGAGATTAAAAGTCTGATTCACCGTTCTGCCCAAGACATTTTTGATATTGGGCAAAAGCTAATCGAAGTCAAAGAAAAACTAGGTCATGGTCGCTTTTTAATTTGGCTCAATACTGAGTTTAATTGGAGCAAATCAGCCGCTCAAAGGTTCATGCAAGTGGCACGGCAGTTTAAAAGGGGAAACTTTACTGATTTGAATATTGCTAGTTCTGCTCTTTATCTTCTCGCCTCTAGTAATACTTCAGTAGCAGCAAGGCAAGAAGCTCTAGAACGAGCAACGCAAGGTGAGATTATTAACTACTCGGCAGCTAAATCAATTATTGGGAAGCATAGTCTACCTAGGCAAATTACAGTTGATGTTCCGGCGGAAACTGTTAAGGAAGTGTTGCTTCCTCGTATTCAACAGAAATTAGAATACGCAGAACCCCTTGGTGGAGAGATTAGTTTTGAGCAACTAAGAGAACGAGCAAAACAGTTGGGCCTACTGCCTACTGGGTTAAATGAGAACTTCCCAGAGGAGGAGCCGCCTAATACTATGCCTGTTGAAGCTATCAAAACCTGTACAAATTTCATCAATACTGTAGAAGACATGAATTCTCAAATTTTAGGAGCAATGGAAGATGAAGCGCTGAAAGTTTTAATTAATAAGTCAAATCTTTTAGCCAAAAGAGCTAAAATGCTACTAACTCAAAGGTGGCAATTAGGCATTCAAAAGTAGCCATAATTAAAAGTGACTCGATTGAAATAGTAATAGAGTTATAGTTCTGATGTAACTCTAGTTTTCATGAAATTTTTAGTTGTACTTTGACGACTAGGCATTCGTTTGGATGTTTTTATAAGTGATAATTAGCTCCTTGTTTATTAAACAATTGGGCTTAATTTTTATCAACTTTGATACTAATACTTTAAGCACTATTACTATCAAAGTTGATAAGCTGACTGCTCTAATTTGATACTAATACTGCTTCCTGCTGTATATCTGATTCAGTATCAAAACAAGCTTATTCTAAAGTTAGAGAAAATGATACTTGTGACATTTGAAAATTCGGTTTTTAAAATTGAAATTTGTTCGTAACAATTGTTAATATTTGATGTGTTATTTGGCTTGACAGGTAAATCAGATCCTATAAGATGAACTTGTAGCTAATAAATCGCTGCTGCAACTACTGCCTTCTAAAAATTAATATTTTTTAATTGAGCAAGCGCTAATTATTTAGTGCTGTGCTGACGGCAGTAGCTTTTGGGTTCACACAATCTAAATTAAACTTGGGTACTAAAACCCTTGTAAGGAGGCTTTTGCCCTCCTAATTTCTGGTTGCATTACTAACTTTAGTAACTGCTAGATTGCCCTTTAGGGGGTGAGTGTTTTTGATGTAATACTGACAAATCATCCTTTAAATTGATGAAAAATTCACCAAGGGATACAGATTGGCAAGATGCTAATTCTGCAATTCTTAGTCTTAAGCAACACTACGCTATAGAGCTTTTGCTAATAGGAAAAAGTGGTGCGATTCGTTGGTAGCTGAATCACGGTAATCAATCCGTACATAAGCAACCCAACCTGACAGCAGATTACTGTCAATACAAGTTGAACTTCTCGATTGATGTAGGTGCAAGCCCTACCTGCCAAACTCAGGCATGACTCCTTATCTGTCCCCAGTGACTAGGCTCGGTTCCTAGAGGCTGAAGCGGGAAGCAGGGCGCAATCAGACAGCCATTACGGGTTGACACTGGCGCTAACAGGGAGTTCCTACGATGAAAACAGATTCTAAAAAAGCAACCTATCCTATGGCAGGACGTAAAACAGGTAAACACCTGGAAACCCTGACCGCGCCAGAGATTAGTATCCCGCCGCATTTTCACTTTGATAGCGGCATGAGTAAGGGGTTCTGGCGGTTGAATCGAATCCATCTAAGGGAACTATCAATCAAACGAAAGGAACGAATAAAAACAGTCTGTTAGGTCTGGGGGTTCGTATCCCCAGTAGGTTAGACGAGAAGCGGAATCCCGCAGACTGGGTAGGACAACCCGTAATTGGGTTGAGGTTCAAAGAATACATTTTTTGGAGCAGAGCATGGTTAGACACAGCGATAACGCTAGTGAACTTTGGAAGAATCTACCCTGGAAGAAATTTCGGAAGGATTTATTTCGCCTGCAAAAACGGGTGTGGAAAGCAGTTAATGTTGGAGACAAGCGCAAAGTTAAGGATCTACAGAAACTTATCCTGAAGTCTAAGGCGGCAAGATATCTGGCTATCCGTCAAGTAACTCAGTTAAATAGCGGTAAGAAAACGGCGGGTATTGACGGCAAAGCGTCTCTCACCTTTGAGGAACGCTTCACCTTAAGTGCTGAACTTAAGGAAAACGTTAACGCATGGAGACATAACAAGCTTCGCATTATTCCCATCCCCAAAAAGGATGGAACAATGCGTATGCTAAAAGTTCCCACTATTGCGGATAGATGCTGGCAATGCCTAGCAAAATACGCCCTAGAACCCGCCCACGAAGCAACCTTCCATGCCAGGAGCTACGGGTTTCGGACAGGTCGCTCAGCACATGATGCCCAGAAAATCCTGTTCAACAACCTACGCTCCTCCTGCAATGGAATCAATAAACGGGTTTTAGAACTCGATATAGAGAAATGCTTCGACAGGATTAACCACTCATCTATTATGGAAAAACTCATAGCCCCTCTAGGCATTAAGACAGGTATTTTTCGCTGTCTTAAATCAGGAGTTAACCCAGAATTTCCCGAACAAGGAACGCCACAAGGCGGAGTGGTTAGCCCATTACTTGCTAACATCGCCTTGAACGGCATCGAAAGCATCCACAGGTACAAAAATACCCAGGGAGGAATAACTGAGCCATCAGTTCGCTACGCAGACGATATGGTCATAATTCTTCGACCACAAGATGATGCGGAAGAAATACTTAAACGTATTAATCAATTCCTAGCAAAACGAGGACTAAAGGTAAGCGAAAAGAAAACTAAGCTAACCGCTACGACAACAGGGTTTGATTTCCTCGGCTGGCATTTCAAAGTGCAGAGCAACGGAAAGTTCAGAAGCACTCCCTCAGTGGATAACTTCAAAGCCTTCCGCAAGAAAGTAAAACACATAGTCAACAACAGCAACTATGGTGCTACCACAAAAGCTAAGAAATTAGCCCCGGTAGTTAGAGGATGGCGGAATTACCATCGCTTTTGCAAAATGGACGGTTCACGATTTTCGTTGTACCACATCCAAAACAGAGCATTCAAGGTATTCAATAAGGAAACTAACCAGAATCGCTACACTAGCAAGAAATTGTTAGACCAAGCCTTTCCAGCAGTTCCTTACTCCGAAAGCAAGCACATAAGTGTCAAAGGTAATAAATCTCCTTATGACGGTGACTTGACCTATTGGAGCGAACGTAATAGTAAGCTCTACGACGGTATAACCTCTAAAGTCCTAAAACGACAAAACCATTCATGTGTCAGATGCGGATTAAAGATGACATCCGAGGAGCAAGTCAATCTGCACCACAAAGACGGAAATCACCGCAACTGGAAAAACAATAATCTGGAGGCTCTACACGAGAGTTGCCATGACTATGTCCACATGAGCAAAAGGTACTGCCTAATTGAATCTGAAGCTGGATGAGACGAAAGTTTCACGTCCAGATTTAACAGAGAGGGGCGCGGGATAATACCCGCCCTCGACTCTACCATGCAGAAGTAGCGGCATTAATAGGTGTAGATAGCGAGATTGTTGGTCAGTGGCAAAGTCAAGCTGCGTTCATCGTGGCAATAAATGCCTTACGCGCCGCAGCGTGGGAGGGTTCAGTAGCTAGGCTTAAGCGCTTGATGTCACTCGCTCTTGACGCAGTTGAAGAAGCTGTAGTTAGGGGGGATGAGATGGCAGCCATCTCTTTTCTGCAAGCACTGGGATGGCAACGGGATCATCATTAACGATGTAGCAGGAGTAATGGTCGATTTTTTAATGCTGACATTGTTAGTAATAAATTTTAAGCAATATGCCAGAATCTGCAACTCTCTGCATTTAATATACGACACGCTCAGGAAAATCAATTTATTAACTGAGTAAAGGGTAAAAAATTAAAGTTTTCCTAGATCCAGTGATTCCAGTCTTTAAATTTCTGTACTGAAGTATCTATTTCAAAGCACAAAAGGTTTGTGTTAACCAATAGCAACACTGGAGAAGATATTGCATGGCTAATTACAGTGCTA
>CAJQOK010000249.1 GCA_905479905.1 uncultured Aliterella sp. | reverse complement strand
ACGGCTGGTGAAGGTCAATTACAGCAGCTAATTCAAGCTCATTTAGAACGTACCGGATCACCAAAAGCAGCGCAAATACTAGCTAATTGGTCAGAGTATCTACCCAAGTTTTGGCAAGTAGTACCGCCATCGGAAGCTGATACCCCGGAAGCCGATCCCCATGCTGTATCAGATAGAGAGTTACTTTCTGTACAGTAAAAAAGGCGCGATCGCACAATTTATCTATTTTTTGCTTATAGGAGGCGCTTTTGCACCTCCTATTTTTTATAACTTACAATTCAAAAACCTCAATATGGTTGCGAAGAAGTCGTTTCAAAAGTGTTCTATTTCTAGAGGAAGACTTGCACGTAAATAAAGTTTAATCCAAAGATTGATTCTATTTACTTAAAACCTAGATAGAGTAATGTGGAAAGTTGTTTGCTACCTCGACGGAAATTTTTGTAGAAAATAATTAATTTACAAACAACCAAAGTATTAAGCATAAAGAGGAAATATCATGAATTCTAAATTGACTAAAGTCGCTGGTGCTAGTGTTATAGCTGCAAGTTTGGCACTTATGCCCTTATCTCTCCCTGTTTCGGCGCAAAATGCTGATCCTAACGCTCCTACAACTACTCAAACAAGTCCAGAATCCAACGCGCCTACTTTCGACACTACTCCTTTTCAAGAAACCAAAAACGACAATAATAACTGGGGTTGGTTAGGACTACTTGGTTTAATTGGTCTAGCCAATTTATTTCGCAAGCCAAAAACCGTTGCTTACAGCGATCCAGGTACAGTAAATTCGACAACAACTCCTAGATATTAGTTATTTAGATTAGTTAATAAAGTTTTCCTTAGGTAAAGAGCAGAAACGCGCGTTTCTGCTCTTTTATGCGTTGCATGATTGATTCAAAGAATTTTGCCATTTAGTAAATAAAAAATAATAACTAATTTTGATAACTTAAGCTGGAATCAATACCTAGCAATTGCCACATAATACCGCTATATCTTCCTCATCTAAATCTACAGGTGTTCCACTACGGATAAGCTCGGTGAAATCCTCATTGGGAACCATAATACACAAAGCATACAAGCGAGTGTTTCCGGTATTTTCAATTACATGAGTTCCTGTCGGTGGCACTAAAAGACTGTCTCCAGCTTTGATTGCTACGGTTTTACCATCACAAATTGCTTTGCCTTCACCTTTCAAAATAAAAAACATTTCTACAGCACGTCGGTGTCGATTTGGCGGAGTTTTCCCCCCGATATCAAAGATTTCTACACAGACTGTTAAAGAAACATTAGCTGTAGCACTATCAAAAACGATCGCTAACTTATTAGTATCGCCAGGACTAATCCGAAAAGCTTGGTAGTCTTGGGGAGACTTAGCCACCAAAATCATACAGCGTGTTGCATCCATACAAAAATAGTTAGATTACTACTAAAGTACTCACTCATTCATAGCCGAAAAATTGCCGAGTAAACGTAAACTTTTATATAAAAACTGGCGATCGCCAGCAGGATATAGAAATTGCCAGCAAACTCCTGTGTAGAAGAGTTTGGATTACGCGATCGCCTTTTAGAGGAGGATAAAATAGTTGCCAACATCAGAACAAGCGATCGCATCGGTAGTAGTTTGTCAAATGCTTTCAAATTCCTTGCGAGATATTATACTTTTCCGCTACGACAACCAAGCTAGAGAAATATACATCTTAGCTGGTGAGAACATTCAAGTTATTATTCCGCCTAGCGGCGAGTGGGAGTTTATCAATGACTAAACCGATTTTTAAGCAAATGTCTAAGGAAGATTTACTTGCTTACGTCAAAGCAAATCGTACTGACGATGAAGCGATTAGAGAATTATTTGTCAACCGTCGTAACCCAAATGCTACGCGATACCCAGCGCCACTAGATCCTGAAACTGTGCGAATTACTGAAGATGCAATTGCTGCCAAAATAAAAGAACAAGCTAACTAAGTGCGATTGCACTTAGTAGGATTAACTAAATAGCACCGTAGAAAATAAGACACCAAGACTTCGCTCATACTAAAAAGAGCAGCTAATTAAGTATTCATGTTTAGTATTCCCAACAAATCGCCTCAACAAACTCCTCATAGTGGTTATCAATGGGATGGAAGCCCTCGCCGCTTTTTTGAAGGTTGGTATTATCGCGTTACTTTGCCAGAAATCAATCAAACTTTTGCTTTCATGTACTCTATAGAAGATCCTAAAGGCGGGAAACCTCATAGTGGTGGTGCGGCGCAGGTCTTAGGAATTGATGATGAGTATATATGGCGAACTTTTCCCGATGTTGGGCGTTTTTTTGCCAAGAGTGATCGCCTAGAATTAGGTCACTGGGGCAAAACTAATTTATCTACCCAACCAATATGGTTATTAAGCGCGGAATTTGACCATCACATTCAAGAAGGCTATCAAGCTTCAGCTACCTGGAATCAAGGCACAATCAAAGATCCAGGCAGTAATAATACTTGTCGTTGGCAGTATAAAATTGAGCCTATTTATGGCTGGGGAGATGCGATCGCCCCGCAGCAATCAACGGCGGGTTTAATTTCATTTTTGCCGATTTTTGAGCCAGGATGGCAAATTTTGATGGCTCACGGCTTGGCAACAGGTTGGATTGAGTGGAATGGCAAACGCTATGAATTTACTAATGCGCCAGCTTATAACGAAAAAAATTGGGGCGGTGCTTTTCCCCAAAAGTGGTTTTGGCTCAATTGCAATAGTTTTGATGGCGAAACAGACTTGGCTTTAACCTCTGGTGGCGGTAGGCGCGGCGTGTTGTGGTGGATGGAATCGGTAGCCATGATTGGGGTACATTACCAAGGTAAGTTTTACGAGTTTGTCCCTTGGAATGCCAAAGTTACCTGGAATATTCAGCCTTGGGGTAAGTGGGAAATGCAAGCAACTAATGCGGA
>CAJQOK010000248.1 GCA_905479905.1 uncultured Aliterella sp. | reverse complement strand
ATTAGTTCATTTTGATACAAAGACAGGTCAGCATACCGTCGAAGCTTAGGGTTTTGAAGGCTTGTCTTGCATGGAAGCAACCCAAGCAATAGAAGAAGCTTTAGGTATAGTAACCCAGATTCGCACCTTTAAACCCGAAGCGCAAACAAATTGCTGTAGCACTGCCAATTCCTTGCAGGCACGACAACGGCAATAGTTACCCAAGCATTTAAAATCTGTCACCTGGGGCGACCTAATACGCGCCAGGTGTAACATTGTCCTACCGAAAATTCAATTAAATTTTAGCTGGGAAATCCTAACACGGGTTAAAAATCTTTATCACCGCCTCAAACCTACAGAAAAGCGTATTGTATTGATAGGGCAGCAAATTTCTTTGCATGACTCGTTGATACGTCTTATTCCTGTAACTGGAGTAAGCTTACCCAAGGTAGACAAAGTTAAGGGCCATCTGAATACTTACCTAGAATATTTAAAAGAGTCAGCTACCACTCAAAAGATAGAGTAGTCTTTACAAATTACGGGATTGCAGTTAGAGGAGTTAGCCAGAGCCGCCCTCGGATTGACATTGGAGGAAATTTCTGATTTCTTGCGGCTTTATGTTAAAAAACACCTCACAGTTACGGGCATTGAAATAACTACAGATATGATCTCCGCCGCCGTAGAGTACAAAACTGGGATGCTCTCTCAAATGGGAATAGAGCTAGGTAAAAGTGCTACTATCCCCTTTGGCGGCTTAGACCTATTTCGCCAATGGCTATTGGCAAGAGCTAAGTTGTTTACTAATGAAACTGCGGCATACAATTTACCTCAACCAAAAGGTGTGTTACTCGCTGGGCCTCCGGGTACAGGTAAAAGTCTAATTGCGAAAAACATTGCAGCTATCTTAAACCTACCTTTGTTGCAACTAGACATCGCCGGAATGCTGGGTTCATTAGTTGGCGAATCTGAAGGTAATGTTAAACGCGCTCTCTTAACAGCTTCGGCGATCAAGCCTTGCGTACTATGGATTGACGAAGTAGACAAGGCTTTAGGCAATAATTCCGATTCCTCTGGTGTGTCTCAACGAATCCTCGGCACAATTGTTACCTTTATGGCAGAATCCGATGGTGGAGTATTTGTAGTAGCAACAGCCAATGATGTTACGGCGTTACCTGCGGAATTTAAGCGTAAAGGTCGCACTGATGAAAACTTCTTCGTTAACTTACCTACTACTACTGAACGCCAAGCTATTCTCAAAATTCATTTAGAAAGGTTTGGCGTTCAGTGAACTTCCCGACGAGTATATTCCGGCGATCGCATCTTCCACTGATAAGTTTTCAGGCGCAGAGTTAGAAACCTTAGCTGCCAAAGCTGCACTCCTAGCTTTTCATAACGGACATCCTCAACAAATTACGCTCTTCGATTTAGAAAATCGCAGCACCATTGTTCCTTTAGCCATTACTGATGCTGCCGCCGTTGAGAGAATGCAGGAGTGAGCGAAAACTGATCGTCCGGCTTCAAGTCAAGTGCTTGATACTAAAACCAAGTCTTTACGGACGGCAAAAATGCGAAACTTGAATTAAAAGTTTGGGGTGGTTAGATAGCTACTGCCCCTTCTAAACTATTCGCCGAAAAAACTTAATTAGAGTCCAAAATGTTTGAAATACCAACCGAAATTCAGTGGATAGTTCTTTGCGACTATATCCGAACATTCGCTCAAATAAGGTTTTGCCTTTACAATTTATACATGAGCGGTGGGTTCTTGTTTATCGAAATTAAAAGTTGTGATGACCAACTAGCAAAACATTTCTATATTATTAATGCGGAAGGAGAACTTTTATGAACCTCAAAGATATAAAGACTGAAGAAATTAAAGACTATATTCAACAAGAAAAAGACAAAGGACGTTCGGTTAAAGACATTGTTAAGGAAATACTAAAAGTTCGTAGTGACGTTACACTTTTATCCCACGATCCAGTCATTGGAAACCAACAAATAATAGATTCACTTAAACAATACCAGAAGTAAAAAATTTATTTGATAATTAGATTTCCAGTTATTAACTAATAACTGGGAATTGCTATTCTTACCCTTAATCAAAATTCATCACTATGGATAAACCTGTTGTTAATAAAGTTCATTTAGTTTTTGTCAACACCCTCACCAACAGCAACAAGTTCTGAAAAGCGAAAGCGAATAATAACGGCGCTATAGAAATCACTTGGGGACGAGTTGGTTACAACGGACAAACCAAAATTCATTGGAGACGGCAATAAATCTGCTTCACTTAAAAGATTCTCTAAGTTGTTTTGGAACACAAAAACATCATGAAATTGCAAAAAAACATGGCGATACTTGTCCTTTTATTAACACAGATATACTGCCAGCTAAAGAAATGGCAGAAATATACGGTTATTTAGTTTCTGGTACGAACCATCTGTGCCATAATGATCGCACCAACGACACTATTTGCTTAGGCGATCGCAAGTTCTAGTTAGAGGCTTGGCATCAGATGGGAATAATTGGAGAACTAACAAACGAAGCGATTGCCTGCGGCAGTGCTGGAAGCAATCGCCAAGCGCGATGCTGGCGTGGAACCAGAAAAGCATATTTGTAATTAAAGTGCGATCGCAATACTGCTAGTAAAATATGACTAAGCGCGAAGATTAATTATGACCTACCACGAACGAATCACAATTGAACCAGGAAAACGAAGTGGAAAACCTTGTATTCGTGGAATGCGAATTACGGTCTATGACATCTTATCTTATCTTGCTTCCGGTATGACTTATCAAGAAGTTCTTGAAGATTTCCCCTATCTAACTCAAGAAGACATTTTGGCTTGCCTAAGCTATGCCGCAGACCGCGAGCGTCAAACTTTATTAGTTCAGACATGAAACTATTGTTTGACCACAACTTATCACCAAAATTGGTCAATTTGTTAGCCGATTTATTTCCTGAATCAACTCATGTTTATATTTTAGGTATAGATCGCTCAAATGATTATGAAGTATGGACTTATGCACAAAGTCATGGATTCACCATCGTTACTAGAGACAGCGACAGAACCCGAAATTCTCATTTTGCGCGGATTCCCACCCAAAATTATTTGGATTCGCCGAGGAAACTGTTCTACAGGTGAAGTTGAGGCAATATTGCGATCGCATTTACAAGATATTCAAGCATTAAATAGCGACTCAGCCTTGGGAATTTTAACGCTTTACTAAGTTAATTGGCGGTGTTTGGAACACAGGAATTGCTACCGCAAGATGGAGGTGAAAATTAAGGAAATTTCACTTTTGCCACCTACAATCGCTTTTACTTCGGGGCGACCAGGGAGAGCGCAGTATTTGTTCAAAATCCCCACTGATTCAAGCAATCTAAAATCTAAAAAGCTTACTACTAAAGAGGGAGAAAAGCTAGAGTTACGCGGTACGGGTCATGCTTCGGTACTATCACCATCAATACATCCCTTAACTGGAAGCTATCACTGGCTACCGGGGTGTAGTCCTCAAGAAATTGAAATTGTATCAAAAATGTTAATTCCTCCTTGTATACCGGAGCAACCAAAAAAGGAACCATCTCTAACCTATGGGTTTAAAAATCGAGATGATGAAGAAAAAAAA
>CAJQOK010000247.1 GCA_905479905.1 uncultured Aliterella sp. | reverse complement strand
GCAATAATGGACGATAAAAGCTATTTAGAATCAGTATTGCGTGACGGCAGACAAAAAGCAGAAGCAGTCGCCAATGATACCTTAAGTAAAGTTAAGGCGGCTTTGGGGTATTCTGTGCCAGTGTAGTTATTTAGCCTATTGTCCAACTATATCTAGAGGTTTTTCATCACGTTAGCTGTTAAAACAGATGCAATGTAGGTAACAGCCAACACTAAAAATGAGCAAATGAGTAACATATTTCGCACCGCCGTCAAAAACAATGAATTTTTAATTACCGCCGAGATTACACCCCCTAAAGGCGGCAATCCTAGCCATATGTTGCAAATAGCACAAACTCTCAAGGGGCGAGTTCATGCTGTAAATATTACCGATGGTAGTCGGGCGGTATTGCGGATGTGTCCGGTAATTGCCTCGGTGCTGTTGCTGCAACAGGGCATAGAACCAATTTGTCAAGTAGCTTGCCGCGATCGCAATCGTATCGGGTTGCAAGCCGACTTAATGGGCGCTCATGCTCTAGGTGTCACCAATATCTTAGCCTTGACTGGCGACCCTGTAAAAGCTGGGGATCACGTAGAAGCTAAAAGTGTATTTGACCTCGAATCAGTACGATTGTTGCAATTGGTAGGCAAGCTCAATACTGGTTTTGACTACAACAATATTGCCCTTACCGATGGCGCAACGGATTTGTTTGTAGGAGCGGCGGTAGATCCACAATTGCCTAGTTGGTCGAGCTTACAGCGTCGTTTTGAGCGCAAGCTAGAAGCGGGGGCGCAGTTTTTTCAAAGTCAGTTAATTACAGATTTTGAGCGGCTAGAAAAATTTATGAGTCAAATTGCCTCTAGTTCTAATAAACCTATTCTGGCAGGCATTTTTTTACTCAAGTCTGCTAAAAACGCCCAATTTATCAATCGCTGCGTTCCGGGGGTGAATATTCCCCAAACTACAATTGATCGTTTGGCAAATGCTGAAGATCCACTCCAAGAAGGAATTGCGATCGCTGCCGAGCAAGTTAAGTTGGCACAGCAAGTCTGCCAAGGTATTCACATGATGGCAGTAAAACGCGAAGATTTGATCGCCCAAATATTAGACAAAGCAGAAATTGCCCCATTGTCAAGTTAAATAACTATTTATTAAGGTAAACATGAAAGTAGCAATTTCTGGTGCAACGGGCTTTGTAGGTAAACGTTTAGTAGAAAGATTGCACTTGCAGGGGCATCACATCCTGGTATTGACTCGTAATGTTATGGCTGCTCAAAAAAGCTTTCCTAGTTCTCAATTTCCCAACGTCGAAATGGTGGCTTACACGCCCTCTGAGTCGGGTGATTGGCAGCAGTCAATAGCAGGTTGTAACGGTGTAGTTAACCTAGCTGGAGAACCTATAGCCGAAGGACGGTGGACGGCAGCCCGTAAACAAGAAATTTTGCACAGCCGGAAACTGGGGACGCAAAAAATTGTCGAAGCGATCGCCCTAGCAAATCCCAAACCGCAAGTATTAGTCAATGCTTCGGCTATCGGCTATTATGGTACGAGCGAAAACGCGACTTTTGACGAAAAGAGCGCGGCGGGTAACGATTTTTTGGCTCAAGTTTGCCTTGATTGGGAAGCGGAGGCGCAAAAAGTTACCAGCGCCGGAGTCAGGTTAGTAATTATTCGCTTGGGCATAGTTTTAGGCAAAGGTGGGGCTTTAGACAAAATGGTCACACCGTTTAAACTGTTTGCTGGTGGCCCCATTGGTACGGGTAAGCAGTGGTTTTCGTGGATTCACCGCGATGACTTGGTAAATATGATTATTCAAGCCCTTACCCGCCCTGATATTAGCGGCGTACTCAATGGTACTGCGCCTAACCCCGTGCGGATGAATGAGTTATCGCAAACTATGGGGGAAGTTATGAATCGTCCGTCTTGGTTGCCCGTGCCTAGTTTAGCTATAGAGGCGCTGCTTGGGGATGGTGCGATCGTGGTTCTAGAGGGGCAGCAAGTCTTTCCTCAGCGTCCTTTGGCTTACAACTTCGATTATCAATATCCCACGCTTAAAGAGGCGCTTAAAGACATCTTAGGCAACGGATAAATTGTTATTGGTGTTAAGAAGCAACAAATATAGGTTGCTTCTTAGGATTACAAGATTTGCCTGTTGCGGCGAAGTTGAGTAATTTTACCTGCCACTCCGCTAATAATTGTTCCTGCCATCAAAATCCCGATCGCTGGCGTAAATATTGGTGTCCAGAGTTTGTACCATAGGTTTAAGCCTAGAGGCAATTTGAGCGCATGACCAATTACAGCGATCGCTAACCAAAAAAAGGCAAACAATACTAAAAAAACATCTGCCACCAAAGCTAAATTAATCCACTTGACAAAAATATTTTCTGGCTTACTTTGGTTAGTCATAAATTAACTTACACCTCAAACAGCCAATTATTTACTCTTTCTAAGCTTTTCCAATCAGGCTTTCGCGCAAACCCATCAGCAATGCTTTGTTTGATTTCGGCGCGGACTTCATCATCAATCATAATTAGCTGCATCGCTAGATCGATGTGTTCGCGCACGCCCTTAGTATTATTTTCTAACATCGCTAGAGCTAAATTAACTCTTGATTGTGCGTCTTGAGGATTTAGCTTTACAGCTTTTTGGGCAGCTTTGAAGGCTGGATTGGGCTTACTATCCAACATATACAGCCATGCCAAACAAGCCCAAGCGGCGCTACTTTTAGGAGCGCGATCGCATACTTCTTTAAAAGCTGGAATTAGGGTGGCTACTTCTTCCCCAGCTTTGTAACGTTCTAAACTTTCTTCAAATAAAGAGCCAACGGTTTCGGTCATCGTTTCTAATCAACAAAGTACATGAGTAAAGACGCTGCGGTGCAACGTCTCTAAAATTCTAGACACCAAAAGACTTACCACAGCCGCAAGTTTGGGCTGCATTGGGATTAGTAAATTGAAACCCGCCCCCAATTAAAGCATTGCTGTAATCAAGCATTAAACCATAAAGGTACAACAAACTTTTGGGATCGCTGACAATTTTAAACCCATCGTAATCAAACACTTGATCTTTTTCACTGATATTACTTTCAGCTTCAAAATCCATCATGTAAGACATTC
This sequence comes from uncultured Aliterella sp., assembly GCA_905479905.1. Classification (GTDB taxonomy): domain Bacteria; phylum Cyanobacteriota; class Cyanobacteriia; order Cyanobacteriales; family Chroococcidiopsidaceae; genus Aliterella. The sequence goes on along the minus strand of CAJQOK010000247.1, from coordinate 2,304 downwards.
CCGAACAACCGCCTTGACGTACTCCTACACGCAAATACAAAGCATTACCTTGTTGCTGTTGCAAGGCTTGCAAGTGTTGCAAAGCAGCTTGACTTAATTGAATTCCGCGTTGCCCAGACTGAACTGTAGAATTTGTCATAGTTAGGAACCTGCCTTAAACTTAATAGGGAAGCGATAGCGCAAGCGCGCACGCAGGGCTTCGCAGCTTTTTAGTCTATTTTAGCGAGTTATACCACTTTTAACTGTCCCCAATCTTAGCTACTATCAATATTGAGAGATTCAGTTACAAGCCTAGCTTATTGCTGTATTAATTTTAGCTACGGTAAACGAGTTTGCAAATAAAATTATTTAAGCTATCTGTCTTAGAATAGATTACTTAGCTAGAAACAGCGCGAATTGTTAAAAACCCTAACAAGTAAGCGTAGCTCTCAGTTAGAAGCGACACTTTTATAAAAAAACTTGCTGCTAAAAACTCTCCCACAACACTTTTCCTCTCGTCTCTGGTGATTGGCTCCGTTTATGACAATGTCTTTGAATAGTGCTACCCGTCGTCGTTTACAACAATTAGACCAGATTTCGAGTGTTTGGGAGGGCGATCGCCGTCCATTTTCGCCCCCTTCCTCAGTATTGGAGCCTAATTGCGAATCCAATGGCGAGTGCATCCTTTGGGTAGACGGTTCTCAAGGCGTTGTCCGGGCGATGGATGTAGTATCCCAAGACACAGGTCCAGAAGCCATTGTGCGGACGCTATTAAGAGCCATAGAGCATCCCAATAGCCCTGGTAAACCTGCTCGTCCCCAAAAAATTGTCGTTAGAAGCCGCGAAATTCAATTTTTCTTACGTGGCGCTCTCCAAGAACTAGACATTGCTATTGATTACGTCCCCCAATTGCCGTTAATTGACGAACTATACCGCAGCTTTGAAGACTCTATTGAAGCTCAAACTCCCAAATTGCCTCCCCAGTATGCCCAAGCCCTCAACCAAAAAGCCTTTGAAATTTGGCATAGCGCCCCTTGGGAATTATTAGAGGAGCATCAAATTATCTCTATTGAATTAAATCAATGGGATATTGGCACTCTCTACGCTTCAGTGATGGGGATGTTGGGGATGGAGTACGGGGTTTTGCTCTATCGCTCAGAGGAGTCTTTAAAGCAATTTCGGGCAAAGGTGTTGTTAGAAGAAGAATTGCCCGGAAACTTAGAAGAAGCTTTTTTACAGCAAGACTGCTTGTTTTTGACCTTTGACAGCGATGATGAGGACGAAGATGAAGATGATGAAGATGAAATTATCGATTTAGCCGATTTGCCTTTAGACGAACTTCAGCCTTCTTTCGGTAATATTCACCCCTTAGAAGGCTTGCGCTCGGTGTTGTACGAAGAAGAAGCGCTGGCGATGTATGTGGCTTTAGATAGTCTCAATCGCTTTATTAAAGACGAACGCGATCGCCTATCGGTAGACTTAAGCCATATTAAGCATAAGTATAAAATTTCTATTCCTTCTAGCAATGCCCAAGCTAAACCAAAACCCATTGCTGTCACCGTTACCACAATGCCACAACTCACCGCCGAGTTAGAGGAAATGACCTTCGATGATGATAGCGAGGAAATGTCAATAGTTCAGTCTTTACGAGATGACTTGATCCCCGAAGACTCGTTTTTAAGCTTGGGTGTAGTCTCTTGGGAAATGGTCGATTTTCTCCGCAAAGGCGCAATTTATCATCAAGAAGCCAGCAACCCCACCCAAGCGGGAGACGGACTACCAGTAATTTTAATTCAAACTTCTCGCCCCAAAGCAATGACAATCATTACTTCTATTCAAGAAGCGGGAGGAATTACAGGCATTGGGTTTAACCCTGGGGCTGACCCTTTTGAAGAAGAAAGTTACGATTTAGGCGTGTTAAAAACTGAAAAGGGCGAAATGTTCTTATTTGGCGAGTTTTTAGATCGAGATCCGGTTCACATCGCCGCGCGCAAAAAATGGGACGAACGGTGTAAAAAGACTCAGGGTTATTGCGGTTTAATTGTTGCTAGGGGGCTAATGGGTGCTTCGCGGGGAAAGCCACATTTAAAAGATATGATGGCGCTATTTGTGGGACAAAGTCTCTCACCGAAAGATTTAGGTATTGGGATGCTGCAACTAATGCCACAATTTGAGTGATTTAGGCTGAATTAAACGTTGAGCAAAGTTTCTGGTAGACGTGCAAGGACGCGCTCGAATGGTTTAGTATCTTTCAATCCTTGCGCCAGGATCAATGAACCTTGAATTTGTAAAATGGCATCTTCAGCCCTATAATGTGCTGTTTTT
>CAJQOK010000246.1 GCA_905479905.1 uncultured Aliterella sp. | reverse complement strand
TCTTACACGCACCTACAGATAAAGATAAAGCCGAACTTCTAACAAAGGAATTAGCCCTAATTGAGCAAGGACAGATTCTTTCCCAACTAAAAATACCTATTTATATTCGGGATAAGTTTTTTGGTGGTATAAGTTTGCATACAACCACCAAACATAGAGCATTTAGTCAAGAGGAAATCGAGCTATTGAAACAAATTGCCGATCAAGCAGCGATCGCTCTCTATAATGCTCAAAGTTACGAGATGCTAGAAAAATTGGTCAAAGAACGCACTCAACAATTAGAACAAGAAAAATTAATTTCTGAGGCGGCTAATTTAGCGAAAACTGATTTTTTGAGTAATATGAGCCATGAATTAAGAACCCCATTAACGGGGATATTAGGATTTTCTAATATATTGTTACAACAAATTTTTGGGTCATTAAACGCTAAACAACAACAATACATAGAAGGTGTCTCTAGTTGCGGCAACCACTTATTGGAACTTATTAACGATTTACTAGATTTATCTAAGGTAGAAGCCGGGAAAGAAGAATTAGTATTAGAAACGATTGTAGTAGAGGAACTTTGTCAAAACTGCTTATCGTTGGTTAGCGAACAATGTCTAAAACAAAACTTGAAACTGAAAATATTGATGGCTGCTGATGTCACAACTTGGGTAGCCGATCGTCGCCGAGTTAAGCAAGTACTTGTAAATCTATTATCTAATGCAGTCAAGTTTACAGAACATGGATCGGTAATGCTGCAAGTAAAGAAAAGGGGAGATAATTTAGAGTTATCAGTAATAGATACAGGGATTGGAATAGATAAAGCACAGCAATTAGGGTTATTTCAGCCATTTAAACAAATAGATAACGGTTTAAATCGCAAATATGAAGGTACAGGGTTAGGTTTGGCTTTGTCACGCAAATTAGCGCGGCTGCATGGGGGAGATATTACTTTAGAATCGCAATTAGGACAAGGAAGTTGTTTTACATTGCATCTACCAATGTCACAATTGCCCTAAAGCTCGGCAAAGGAAAACTTGAAGTTTTATAAGCAAAATCTTTAAAATAAATATAGAGCGACCTTAAGTAATGAAAAATGCGACAAAAAATTGAGCAACTAAAAACCTTATTCGCAGAGATGGGACAAGCAATAATTGCTTACTCTGGGGGCGTAGATAGTGCTTTGATTGCCAAGGTTGCCTATGATACGCTAGGCGATCGCGCTCTAGCTGTAACGGCGGCTTCTCCTTCGCTGCTACCGGAGGAGTTAGAAGATGCTTGCATTCAAGCAACCGAAATTGGCATTGCTCATCAAATAGTCCAAACTCACGAAATGGACAATCCCAACTATCGAGCAAACCCAGTAAATCGTTGCTATTTTTGTAAAAGCGAGTTGCACGACACTCTTAAACCTTTAGCTAAAGAGCTTGGCTATCCTTACGTGGTAGATGGGGTAAACGCGGATGATTTGCACGACTACCGCCCAGGAATCGCCGCCGCCAAAGAAAGAGGAGCGCGATCGCCTTTGGCAGAATTGGGCATTACTAAGTTTGAAGTTAGGCAAATATCCCAAATTCTAGGCTTATCTTGGTGGGATAAACCCGCTCAACCTTGTCTTAGTTCTCGTTTTCCTTATGGTGAAGAAATTACTATTGCTAAGTTGCAGCGTGTAGGGAGAGCAGAAGTGTATTTAAGAAAGCTAGGGTTTAATAATTTGAGAGTGCGATCGCTCGATGATACGGCAAAAATTGAACTAGCACCAGAGCAAATTAAGGACTTTGTATTAAAGTGCGATCTAGAGAAAGTCGTCTCAGCTTTTCAAAGCTACGGTTTTATGTACGTGACTTTAGACTTGGAAGGCTACCGCAGTGGCAAATTAAATCAGGTTTTAAATCCTGTGTCCTTGCCAGTTTAGATAAATGTAGAGGTATATTTGGATATACCCACTACAAAAGGATAAACAAATGGGTTTTAAGCTAGACAAGATTATTCTTTGGGGGCGATCGCTAAAGGAATATATTGGAATGTTTAACTTAACTCCTGATGAGTTTAATTTAGCAATTCTTGATTGTGGAGGCGGCCCAGCTAGTTTTAACGCCCAAATGATGCACCGAGGACATAAAGTAATATCGTGCGATCCCATCTATCAATTTAGCGCCGATGAAATTGCTGGGCGGATTCAAGAAACTTATCAAACAGTTATTGATGGAGTAAAAGCACATTCAGCTAACTATGTTTGGCAGAATATTGAGTCACCCGAACAAATGGGAGAAATTAGAATGCAGGCAATGAGTCAGTTTTTAGCTGATTTCAGTTTAGGGTTGCAACAAGGACGTTATGTACTAAATGAATTGCCTAGTTTATCTTTTAAAGATAGACAATTTGATTTAGCGTTAGTTTCTCATTTGCTGTTTATATACTCAGAGCATTTATCATTAGAGTTTCACTTAAATTCTATTAAAGAATTGTGCCGAGTTGCTCAAGAAGTACGCATATTTCCATTGTTAAATATTTCTGGAGAGCAATCGGAATTACTTTTGCCAGTAATAGAAAACTTGCAACAAAGCGGATATAAAGCAGAAACTCAACGAGTTAATTATGAGTTTCAAAAAGGCGCAAATCAATTATTAAAAGTAAGCTCATAGATAAACAATGACTCAAACAATCTGGATTGCTAGACACGCCAACCGTTTAGATTTTGTAAATCCCGATTGGTTTCTTACTGCCGAAAGACGCTACGATCCGCCACTTTCTGATGATGGTTTAGTGCAGGCATCCCAATTAGCCCAACGTTTAAAAAACGAGAAGATTACAGCTATTTTTTCCTCGCCATTTTTACGCACAGTACAAACAGCAAATCAAGTTGCGGAAGTTTTAAACTTACAGATTAAACTTGAATCAGGATTGAGTGAATGGCTAAATCCTGAATGGATGAGCGAAGACCCAGAAAAAATGTCAATAGAAGATTTAGGAGCATCATTTCCCCGGATTGATACTAACTATCATTCTCGCATTATTGCTCAATATCCAGAAATCGGAGAAACTGCATATTTGAGAGCAGGAGAAACAGCAAGAAAACTTGCTGAGGAGTTCTCTGAAGATATATTGTTAGTAGGACACGGTGCATCAGTAGTTGGTGCGACAATAGGATTAGTTGGGGAAGTTGCCAAAACTGAAATAAAAGCGGCTTTATGTTGCTTAATTAAAGTGGTGCGCGTCGATCCACATTGGGTATTGCAATTAAAGGGGGATACCTCCCACCTTGCTCAAGTAGAAGAAGTAATTCGGTTTAATTAGGCTCATGAATTTATTATTGGCGGGAGATATAGGCGGTACTAAAACTGTCTTGCGGCTAGTAGAAGCATCAGACGAATCAATTTTGCTGACTTTATATGAGGAGCGCTACCGCAGCCGCGATTTTAGCGATTTAGTACCAATGGTGCAGCAGTTTCTCGCTACCGCCGCCCAAAAACTAGGGGATTCGTCGCCACCAGCAAGGGCGTGTTTTGCGATCGCCGGGCCCGTCGTCAATAACAGTGTAAAGCTAACTAATTTAGCGTGGTTTCTGGATGCAAAACGCCTAGAGGAAGAATTGGGTATTGCTCAAATTGCTTTAATCAATGACTTTGAAGCGGTTGGACACGGTATTTTAGGTTTAGATGCGTCAGATTTGTATTCTTTGCAAAGCGGCAATTTACAACCAATTGCCCCTATTGCGGTAATTGGCGCAGGGACAGGTTTAGGCGAAGGGTTTTTAATTCAAAATGGGGATAGTTATCGAGTTTTTGCCTCTGAAGGCGGACACGCTGATTTTGCACCCCGCTCGGAATTAGAGTTTCAGCTATTGAAATATTTGCTAGATAAGCACGATATTGCGAGTGTTTCTGTAGAGCGAGTAGTGTCAGGTCAAGGGATTATTGCAATTTACCAATTTTTGCGAGATTGGCATTTTGCCAGCGAGTCACCGACTATTGGGCAAGTTGTCCGAACTTGGGAAGAAGAAGCAGGTAAAGGAGAAAGAACCGTCGATCCGGCGGCGGCTATTGCTTCGGCGGCTTTAGAAAAACGCGATCGCATTTGCGAACAAGCTATGCAAATGTTTGTCGAAGCTTACGGCGCAGAAGCAGGAAACCTAGCTTTGAAACTACTGCCCTATGGGGGTTTGTACGTGGCTGGGGGAATTGCTGCCAAAATCTTACCTTTGTTAGAAGATGGTTCTTTTCTTCATGCTTTTACGCATAAAGGGCGAGTAAGTTCGCTATTGAAAAGCGTTCCCGTATACATTATTCTCAATCCTCAAGTAGGACTAATTGGGGCAGCAATGCACGCTGTAAAGTTATAGTTGTTGGCTGCAAGCGCTGCGAAACTGGCTGACTACTAGATCTAATCCTACAGAATGGGAGGCTTTGAAAAGTAGGCGATCGCCCTTTTGGACAAATTCACCCAATCGCTTTACTAAATCTGTAGGAGTTGTAAAACATTCAACGGCTAAAGGACTTGCGGCATTGGCGATCGCTTGAGCATCTGCGCCATCAACTAAAATTAGTAAAGCATCTAAATTTAACTCTTTTACTTTCGCGCCTACTTGGGTGTGAAACTCCTTCGAGAATTCGCCTAATTCTTTCATCGATCCTAATACAGCTATGCGTCTACTTCCTGGTGTTTGAGCTAGTAGTTGCAAAGCTGCGATCATAGATTCGAGTCCCGCGTTGTAAGTTTCATCTAAAATTACAATGTCCTCTGCTAACTCGTAACGTTGACTTCGCCCCCCAGGCATATTTACTGTTAAGTTTGTAGCGTTAAGCGCCCAATCGATGTTTAAAGCCTCAGCCACTGCTATAGCCGCCAGGAAATTAGAGGCGTTGTGTGTACCTGCTAGAGGTAAAGATAGCTGTGTTTGTTTGATACTAATAGTCTCATTATCGAGCAATTGTCCTTGCAAGTCGCCGTTTTCTAAACCATAACTAATAGTTTTTCCTTGCCAAACTTGGGCAGAAACCGTCATTAATCGTCTATTGTCTGCGTTGAGAATAGCAATACTACTCTTTGGCATTTCTGCTAATAATTCACATTTTGCTTTGGCGATCGCATCAACCGATCCTAAGCGTCCTATATGTGCTGTGCCTACATTAGTTATTACCCCAATAGTGGGAATTGCTATTTGAGTTAATAAAGCAATTTCGCCTGTTCCCCGCATTGCCATTTCAATGACTGCAAATTGATGTTCATAGCTTAGTTCTAGTAAGGTTTTGGGTACGCCAATTTCGTTGTTATAATTTCCTCTAGTTTTCAAGACTTTGCCTTGAGTTTCTAAAACTGCGGCAATTAATTCTTTAGTCGTCGTTTTGCCTACCGAACCCGTTACACCAATGACGGGAATAGAAAATTGTTTGCGCCACCATTGGGCGATTTGTTGATATGCCTGGAGGGTATCTTTGACTTGTAATACTGGTAAATCTGTACTTTCAAAATCCTGTGTGACAATTGCTGAAATCGCACCCTTGGCGATCGCCTCTTTTACAAATTCATGTCCATCAAAGTTTTCGCCGCGTAAAGCTACAAATACATCCCCCGGCTTGATATTGCGGGTATCGGTGGTGATGCTGGCGGTCGCACCTATTGCAGCGTCAGATAAATTTATTGGTTTAGCGGCGATGATTTCCGCTAATTGGGCAACAGTGGCACTACAAGGCATAGTTCGTGTTAAAAATTCCTAATTGACTCGTGCTATTGTCTCAGGAATTTGTCTTAACCTCACAAAAACAGATGTTTTAACTTGCTTCTTTAACAGGAGTTCTCCTTCGGCATCTACACTTATATCTTTGCCTGCTATCAACTCTTACATTGAGTTTCAATTTTGCTCAGTATATCTCAAGATTAGGCAAAGTTTACCCTTAGAAAGATGCGAAAACTTTGTGTACCCGTAGCTTGCACAAAACTTTTTCAAAAGGCGGAAACTTTGAGCTTGTGAGCAAAAATTGATTATTAATTAAACCACTTAGTTTTAAAAGGATGCGTATCGCCTTCTTCGATAATTTCAATTACTGATAAGCCGATGTAGGAAGTTGCAATTAAGAGCATCGAGGAAACTAAATAAGCATTGGTAACGATTTTTAGCGCGGTTTCCATGAAAATGTAAGTATTCATCGCTGGGTGTTCTCTCTTTGTATCTGTAGTTGGTGTTACTATATTTCTTCACTATGTGGCTGTTAAATTCCACCGAGAAATTACTACTTTTATGTTTCGTAACAATATATTACACCCGTAGTAACACGGGGACATAATAAAAAAAGACATTTTCAAGCTAGGCATTGTTCCACCGTAGCTAATACTGACTGTGATAGCGCCTCTAAGTCATACCCACCCTCAAGCCCAAACAAAACTCTCCGAGTCAGTTGCAAGCAATAATTTGTCAAGGTTCTATAATCAGGAGGTTGCAAATCGATATTAGCTAAAGGATCGGCAGCATTTGCGTCATAACCTGCACTAACGATTAATAAATCTGGTTGAAAGTCAGCAAAGAAAGGAATTACGGCTTGTTCAAATAGCGATTGGTAAACAGAAATTGTGCTACCTGCAAGGAGGGGTAAGTTTAAAACATTTTCGTACTCGCCTCGTTCGGAAGCCTTGCCTGTACCTGGATAACAAGGAAATTGATGCAAAGAACAGTAGGCAATTTGGGGATTAGTTTCGACAATTGCTTGTGTACCATTGCCATGATGGACATCCCAATCTAAAATTCCAACTTTATCAATGCCTGGTTGTTTTAAAGCATAGTTAGCAGCGATCGCAGCATTAGAAAATAAACAAAAACCCATACCTTGACTTTTTTCGGCATGGTGTCCAGGAGGACGCGCTAAAACGAAAGCTGGGTTACTGGTAGTTAATACATTATCTACCCCATCTAGCCATGCACTAACGGCTAGTAAAGCCACATTGTAACTAGCCGGGGAGACAGGAGTATCGGGATCGAGAGAACCGCCGCCACTACGCGCTATCTGCTCAATAGTGTTAATGTGTGCTGCTGTGTGAACTTGGTTTACAGAAGTTATTACCCGTTCATCTACAGGAGTCGGCGATTTCCACTCTAATTGATGGGCAAAAGGGGCAGATTTTAGGGCGGATGCGATCGCAATTAATCGT
>CAJQOK010000245.1 GCA_905479905.1 uncultured Aliterella sp. | reverse complement strand
CTAACTGTGTACTCGCGCACTTTTACGGTTTTTGATGGCATAGTCTAGATATAGTAACTGCTGTACCAATATTAACTAGAAATAGCTATCCGTTAAGCCATGCCACAATTTGAACGCTTTATTGATAACTTAATAGAAATGAGATCGCATTATAGTCAACTTCTTCAGCAGAGCGCTCACACAGTAAATCTCGCCCAAGATTCTTTGTCTCACATTGACGCTTTACTCGTTAATGAGCTTTCTGGAAGTCAGTCTTTCGCACAAAATCTAACTCAAATGCGATCGCACTATCAAAGTATAGTTGAAGAAAATGACCGTGCTTTAAGTGATGCTCGAATCCAACTCAATCATATTAATGCCTTGCTTGCCGAGCAATTAATCATTCAACAAAGAGAAACCTTTGCTATTTCCTTGCCATCAAGCCCTGTTGAGCAATTAAACTTGCCTTTGCCAGAAATTCACAGCACTGAAGCAATACCCCAGCCGCAAAGCTTTCCAGACCAACCTGCTGTTCTTTGTGACTCTGTACTTGAAAACGAAGTTCACAGCGTGACTGTAGCAATCCCTACAACTACTGACCGAGTAGTAGAAGACTTAAAATCTGTAGAAGATAATACGATAACCCCGACAACCGCCTCAAACGAGCTTGCTTCTAAATCAATAGAGGTAAAGCAACAAACAACGCCCCAAGCAGAAGACAATCTTGCTTTAGAGCCAACTCAACAAGCAATTAAGCAACTAAAAAGACCATTACTCTTGCCGTACCAGCATCTAAGCAAGTCCGAAGCTGTGGAAAAACTGTTGACTGATGAAATTGGTAATATCCTGCATATTGATTATATTGTGCGCGCTCTGCACGGCGAATTAGAGTTAGCCGCACTCAAGGCAGAAAAATCAAATACCTACGATGTTCTGAGTAAAGGTGTAAAAAAGGGATTATGGGATAAAGTGCCAGACCGGGCAGGATGTTATACAAGTGATTTTAAGTTAGCTATTGGAGAGCCAGATACAAATCAACTTACTGATTCTAGGCAAGAAATTTCTGCCATTGCTCTAGCAGAGGCTTTGCCTCCGGATTACCAAGGCTTAAAGCTTACACAAGCTGTTGAAAAGGTTTTAACAGAAAATGCTGGGCAAGCATTGAACTCTGAGAAAGTAGCACAGGTTTTATTTAGCGCAGTAGAAAAAGACATTTTCACTGCCGCTAAAAATAAGATAGGCAAAGTTCTTTGGTCTGGGGCTAATCAAGGACGGTGGCAGGGAGTATCGGGAAATGTGGGAGTGTATACGATGACTTTAGAAGATGAATAATACATGGCTCTTGCTAGTCTTCTATCTATCCCTCCTCTATTGTATTTCACATCATCTCGCAAAATCTATAGTCTCCCTTGAGAGTCCGTGAGATTTTGAAATCTAAACAGCCACAACGCTTTTGCTCAATGGAGAAAGTAAGTTCGTTGACAAATCTATTCAGAAAGAGACACACTATATACCACATTGTTACTACCGCACTGGCTAACTGGAGAATTTCCTATCGCATTCCAAGTATGCGAGAGGATAAATGAGCATTAAGCTTGGGGAGTCTCAATTAGTAAATCTTCTAGTTGCTCTAGTAGTCGAGCAATCTTTTTAGTCTTCTTGGAATTCTCCCATTCAGCCGAAGGCAATTTAAGCATTTGGCTTGATAAATCCTTGAACTTACTCCTCAAAGAGGAAAGAGAAGTAGGCTTTATTGCCTTAATCCGAGCTTGAATGTCAGAACGAGATAACTCCTTGTCAATCGCTTCTTGCAAGAGAATTTGACGTGATTCATTATCTTTAATTCTCGCAATTATCCGCACTTTAGTATATTCAATTTTTCCTTGCTGCAAAGCTTCCAATAAGTCATTTGGCAAGTTAAGCAAAGGCAATCGAGTGCTGATGAATGATTGCCAAGTAACCCGACCTACAGATTTAAAAACAGCTTTAATTGTGCCTACTTGCTCGTTAGGGAAACCAGTTTCCCTAGATCTTCCTTCCTCATAATTCTTCATTTTGTAAAGTAGATTAGTCACCTCTTGCCTTCCTATCCCTAGACGTAACGATAAGAGCCGTAATAACCCCTCCGTCTCCTCAACTGGATTTAAGTCTTCTCGTTGCAAATTTTCAACTAAAGAAAGTGTCAGAGCTAGATTATCATCAATATCTAAGATGATTACTGGAACCTCTGCTAGCCCAGCTTCTATTGCAGCCCGATACCGACGTTCACCAGCTATTAACTGATACTTTTCATTGGACACGGAACGTACCCATAGCCGTTCTCTTACTCCTACCTCTTTTATAGACTCTGCAAGTCCAGCTAGTTTTACTGGATCAAACCAACGTCTTATTTGGCTAGAATCTCGAACAATTACTTCTATAGCTAAATTAACTTCTGTTGTGTCTGTTGGTTTAACTTGTGTACCAGCAATCGCCTGCAACTTATAGATCAAGTTTTCTTGTTCTGCAATCTTTTGTTGAGCTTCATCTAACTTTCCTTCAATTTCTTGAATCTGCTGTTCAGAAGAAAAAAAATCTAAATCGTCAATATTACTTACTCTAGATGCCACGTTTATCCTCCCCCTTAATTAAATTAGTTAAATCGTCACAAATTACTGAAAAATCACTACAGGCATCATGACTGCCACGGTATAAAAATAAGGGTAATCCTTTACCACTAGCGTTATTAAATTCAGATGAATACCGAATCTGCTTGTAACAGTTGATTTTGATTTTCGCTAACTTGTCTGGGAGTTGTGCTAAAATCCGTCGTTGTGCAGCTTCGGCACTATCGAATTGATTAGGGACAAATCCTAGGATTTTTGGTGCTGGTTCTAGAGCTAGATCTCGGCAAGCTGCTCTATACCACTCCAACAGACCATCAGAACCTTTAATGGACTTGTAGGTAAGTTGTACTGGAATCAGCAAGTGAGTTGCTGCCGCCAGGGCGGCATCATTTAAAGATCCTAAAGTTGCAGGGCAATCTAAAATTACAAGATTATGGGCAAGCGGGTACTTACTTAACCGATCAGATAGTATATACTCGCGTCGTCTACGAGAGGACAGATCATCAACAACTTTTGACATCACTCCCCCACCAGGGCAGATTTGAAGCTTACCGTTCGGCTCACCCCAGGAAGGTGTAATAAGCGGCCATGCTCCATTAAAGTTTTCTGCAAAAACTGCCGCCATTGTATTTTGGGGCTTAGAAGATCTTGGTAATCCGCAGAACAGACTCATTGAACCATTAGAATCAAGATCAAGGATAGCAGTATCAAAGCCTCGACAAGCCATTTCGTAGCCAATATGTACTGCTAAAGTTGTCTTGCCTACTCCACCTGCATTAGCTCCAATCCACAAAACGATTTTGTGCTGAGCAGTTAGAGGTGGCGTAACAGAGTCTAAATTCGCAATGAATGTACTCATGCAGAAAGTCAAAAATTTACACAAAGAGTATAACGTTTAATCTAGACAATTCAAACAAACTTTTAAAAGCAAAAAGGTACCTTATTACAGCCTCTAGGTTTAAAGAATTTTCTGGGTCTAGTTAAAAATTTGACTACTCAAGTTTATAATTTTTAAGGCAACCTCTAGAACAAGAAAATTTATACTGTGTATAACAGATCCGCAAGTCCATTAAGCGAACCCGTAACTCCTCAAGCGGTAGCACGGAGCCAGAATTATCAAAGATGCTTGCTTCCAAATGTGCCAGCTTTTGCTCAATCAATGGCTCTTGCACACAATTGAATGCTGCAAGGAGCAATGCACCAACTGGGATTTGTCCTAGCTTACTAAACTGGTAAGCTTTTCGACCCGTCCCGGCATTAACATTTTGCGACTGCTCGACTAAGTTTTCCCTGGTAAAAGCTGGCAATATTTCCAGGCGGTCGATGCCATGATCGTGAGCCTTATGTCTATGCCAAAGTTTCTTTAGTTGCTCTAATTCCTTACCTGTTAGGAAAATGTTGAAGGCATCGTATAGGGGTAAGCGCGGGATGTCGCGCGGTTCTCTTTTAATAATTAGGTTGCAGGTTTCGCCGCTATGAGCGAAGTGATGTTCTTTAATTCTGCCCTTTTTGGCGATTAGCGCTTTACCACAGTACGGGCATATTAAGTCTGTTTTTCCACTGGCTACATCTTCAATCGCCACTAGCTTGTTGTTTGTATCAACGCCATAGTTTAGCCAAATGCGATCATTACCCAAGTTAACCTGTGATCAAATGAAGAATCTAGCGGCTATGCTAACCAAGACGTTAAAATCGCCGTGAATCAATAATTTTTATACCTGTTCTCTTAAGTGTCTTTCATTAAAAACTATAATATCACTACGCAAACTTATTAACTTCGTAATAGTTTCTTCCAAGGTTGTACCTCCAGTCATTTCGGCTCGTATCCAATCTCGCGCCTGCTTAACCTTAGTTTTCGTAGCATTGGTCAATATGACTTTTCTTCCACGTACTGTAGCAATTTCTTGTATTGGTCTAATACTTTCGTCGATATATTTCATGATTTCTTCTCCTGCTAAATAGCTTATTGTTCCCAATTTTACAGAAAGCCTAAATTAAAGTGTTGAAAGGCTAACGCAGTTTCTGAGTCTTCAACCGAGCTAGAGTTCGTAATGGCTCCACATTCTTACTACTTTAACAGTATTGATTTCTTTTAAGACTTGATAAACTAGACGATGCTGAATATTAATTCGGCGCGAGTAAAACCCTGCTAGATTTCCTACTAATTTCTCATAGGGCGGCGGGTTTTGAAAAGGACTTATTGCTGATACTTCTAATAATCTTTCAGCGTTACTCCAAAGTCCAGTTTTCACTAAATTCTGGGCATCTTTAGTTGCTTGCTTCGTCAATACTATCTGCCAAGCCAAGTTTCAAGTCCTCTAGATTGATACATTCTTCTACGGTCGTTTGACCACCTTCAATAATCGACTCTGCCATTCCTGGTATTGAAGTTAAATACAGTGTTTCTTGAATAGCATTCCAATCTTCCTCAGCAATTAAAACGGCATTGTTTCGCTGCCCAGTGATTAAAACTTGCTTATGAGCTTCGGCAGTCTCATCAATCAAACGAAACAGGTTAGCTCTTGCTTTTGTTGCTGAAAGTATATCCATTAATTTTTTGCTTGTATTCTATCTAATTATAGTACGTTATTGCGTACACATTCTATTTTTGTAGTTCTAGATATTTTTTGCTTAAACTCTTGATACTGCTTATCTTTATTCTCCCAATATTTATCTACGGTCTTTTTGGCTATTGCCGCCTGCTCTAGCTCCACCCCCTGCTCGGCTAACAATCGCACTTTTACCCGCTTCCGCAAATCTGAGACAATTTTGCCGTTAGTCTTTCGAGTCTGCGCCCAGTCTAGTATTGGCTCAGGGTAAGGGCTTTCGTTCAGATATGCTCCAGCGAGGATTTCTGCCAAGCTATAGCCGCGCAGTTCTTCAACCCAGTGGTAGATAAATTTTAAATCGCCGTCTTTCTCCTCTAGATTTTTATTGGGATTGTAGATACGGAATGTATCAGACAAAGGATTTGTTACCCCTGCTTGCATCTGCCATTGCCAATTGTCAATCGCTAGATCCCCATCGACTAAGTGCCTCATATAATGCTCTGCGCC
>CAJQOK010000244.1 GCA_905479905.1 uncultured Aliterella sp. | reverse complement strand
TTCCCAAGCATTTCCACCGCGCAAAAATAACTCCATCCACCGCAAAGGTTGACCATTTTTATCCCAACCCGAACTACCAGGAGAAAATGCTAAAGTTCCCTCAGGGACTTTAAAGCTACCATCAGAATAAACCGCGTCGCTGACTACATCGCCAACTCTGATCACTACTTTCGATTCTGGTTTTAAACTAAGACTATCGCTAGAGATTGTAGTTTTAATATTACCGTAGCCATCAATCCAAGCTACGCGATCGCCTGGTACATTGGGTATTTGATTGGGGTTTAACTCGTCTCCGAGTAGGCTAAAGTCTCCCTTTGCGATCGCTATAGCGGCGATTGGAAATACATCGCGGGAGCGAAATTGCGAACCTGCGCGTGATACTTTTATAGTATGTATAACTTCGGCATAGTCTTTAATAAATGACAAAGTATAACCTGCAATTACTCCTACTACTTTGACTCCATTAGGCAACAGTGCATAAGTGAGTCCTTCACCTTCATTATCTATCCTTGGTTCGGAGTCATCTTGACGGGGGGCGCAGTTGTGGTAAATTAAGCGGTTTTCTGCGCCTGGATTAAGCCCTAGTTGAGCAATCCAAAAGCCTGTAGCTAAGGTACTAAAAGGCGGTACAGAGAGACAATAAATTTGAGCATTAGGTAAGCCCATAGAAAGCCGTTGCGTTACTTCTGTAAAGGCTGGATCGCCGTTGCCATAATCAGCAATTAAATTAACAAGCATATTCTCTATCTGATTGCTACAAATTATATTAACTATGTTCTACGCATATTAAGCTAGGTTAATCGATTTTTTAAACTTTGAAACTTTCCCTTAACTATTGACAAAAATACTTTATCATGTATACAAAAGTAGAGGAAATCAGCGATCGCCATAATGACATTAACAAGCACACCTCTAATTTCTGTAATTATTCCAGCCTTTAATAGTGAAAAAACTATTTTTGAAACAATTGAATCAGTTTTAAATCAAACTTGGAGAAACTTAGAATTAATTGTAGTTAACGATGGTTCCCAAGACTCAACTTTAGATATTGTTACCAGTATAAAAGATCCGCGCTTAAAGGTATTTTCTTATACTAATGCTGGCGTATCAGCTAGTCGCAATCGGGGAACTTCTCAAGCGGAGGGTGAGTTTATCAGCTTTTTAGATGCAGACGATCTTTGGACACTAGACAAGCTAGAAGCTCAATTAAAAGCTTTGCAAGATAATCCGCAAGCAGGAGTAGCCTATAGTTGGACTGATCATATTGATGAAAATAGTCAATTTTTAAGAGCAGGTTCTCACTACACTATAAATGGGGATGTGTACGCAGAGCTTTTGAAAAGTAATTTTTTAGCCAATGGCTCTAATATATTAATTCGCGCCCAAGCTTTAATAGAAGTAGGTGGATTTAATCAATCATTCACTCCTGCGGATGATTGGGATATGTACTTAAGATTAGCTTCCCGCTATCATTTTATTGCAGTTCCATCTCCACAAATTTTATACCGCATAACTTCTACATCTTTATCTAGCAATATTTTTAAAATGGAAGCGGTATCTTTACGAATTATTGAACAATATTACAGCCAATCTCCTAAACACCTCCAGTCTCTAAAAAGTGAAAGTTTAACTGCTCTTTACCAGTATTTAATCTACAAAGTATTGGAAGAATCTAGAGGACGACAAGCAGGAATAAAAGCTGGTAAACTGCTGTGGAGCTATATCAAAAGTGATGCGTCTAAATATCGGCAAATTCGCTTTAAGTTTTCTTTATTGTCTAAAGTTGTAGGAACAATTTTAATACCTGCTTATCAGCCTAAGCTAAATTGGTAAAATATTTAATTCGCGTGTATTATTAAGGCACGTTAATTGCCAGTAAACATTGCACCGCAACTTACTAATTCCTGACGCTGCTTATTTGTAATGCCAATTCCTGCGCCAAAGTTACAGTTTTCTACTATTGCGCCATCCCATATAGTTTCGTTTAGGGTTGCACCTTGCAAATTAGCATTACTGAGATTTGCGCTATTAAAATTAGCAAATATTAAATCCGCATCAACTAAACTACTACTACTCAAATTTGCCCCAGATAAATCGCCACGAATAAAGTTTACACCATCTAAAACTAACCCAGATAGCTCCGCACCTTGCAAGTTAGGAAACTTAGCTTGACTAGGGTTGCTAAAAAAGCGCATTATGCAGGCTATATTAGCTTCGGCAAGGGGCATAATAGTCAAAAAGTCTGCATAACGAGCTAAACCCATTTCTTTGAGAATTAGCAAGCGTTTTTGTGGCGACTTTTCTAAAAAGTCTATACTTATTTGATAAAGATTTTGAGTTAGCATTTATCTAATATTTAACTTGCTGCTAATAAATTAAATTCTGCTTCCGCCATTGCTAGGTGCTTGATTAGTGTAGATTTTGGTAAAGCTATTTGCAAATGCTCCCAAGGTAATATCTGCTCAGTAGACCAAGTTTGATAAACATAAAACTCCATTTCTGGAATTTGTCCTCGTAATTCCTTAAAAGCACGGCGATAACTACCCAAAGAGTCGCCATAATGCCGAGTTAATTCTAGCAAATAAGACAATCTGCGATCGCCTCTAGACAATAATGCTTGAATAACTGACCAATTGTAGCTTTCTGGGCGAAAATCTATACCTTGAGGTTTCAACTGTTTTTGCAATAACTGCAAACGTTTCTCAGCTTGAGGTTTGACACCAAACCATTGAAAAGGTGTATGTGCTTTTGGGACAAAGGTACTGCATCCGAGGGTCAAACGCAAGCCGGGAGCAGCCTTTTTAATCGACCGCATCATCGTTACAGTTTGTTCGACATCTTCTAATTCTTCCCCCGGTACACCAACCATTCCGTATAGCTTTAAAGCCTTTAATCCCCCGGCTTTGGCGTTAATTGCTGCGGTGATAATCTCATCGTTACTTAGTTTTTTATTGACAATTTGGCGGATACGAGGCGAACCACTTTCTACAGCAATTGTAAGCGATCGCGTATCTCGTTTTGCTAAAGTTTCTGCTAACTTTTGAGTAACTGTATTTGTACGCACCGAAGCAATACTTAAACGTACATTGTCATACTGGGGTTTACTTAAATAATCAAGCAAAGTTGCAAATTCTGGATGTTGAGTAACCGACGCGCCAAGCAATCCTAATCTATTAGTTACAGCTAATCCGCGCTCAATTGCGGGAATTAAAGACGATTCCAAGCTTGCAGTCCGAAAAGGTAAGGTTAAGTAACTTGCAAGGCAAAAACGGCACATTTCAGGACAACTACGCACCACTTCTACCATGTAGATATTTTCCCAAGCGGCTTTCTCAGTAACTACCGTTGAAGCCGATAAAACATTACCTCGATAAGTCTGTTTATCTACATAGCTAGGAATTTTATTTGTAACTGGTTGAATTGACTTTATACCGCCTGTTTGTTCGGTATAAATTACTTCGTATAAGCTAGGAATATAAATCCCTGGTATTTGTGCTAAGTGAATTAATTGCGTCCTTTTATCAGCATTTCTAACTTGCTTGTATGCGTCTAAAAAGCTATCTAATAAATTTTCCCCATCACCTAACAAGATGATGTCAAAAAAATCTGCAAAAGGTTCGGGATTAGCACTAAATACCGTACCACCACCAAAAACTAAAGGATGATTTTCATCTCTATTAGCGGCGCGAATTGGGATTTGGAGAGATTCGAGCAAATTGAGAATATTAACGTAATCTAGCTCCCAAGAACAGGAAAAACCTAGCAATTCCGGCGAAGGGGGTAATTGTTCACGTACATCAGTAAATAAGCGACTAACAGCTACATCCGAACGCATTGCCAAAGTAGCCCATACTACTTGATAGCCTAAGCTAGTAATGCCTACCGTGTATTCGTTGGGAAAGGCAAAAATAGTCTCGATAGCGTCGGTGTCAGGAGTAGCAGGAGTAAATAGCAGTCTTTCAGCAGCAAAAGCAGTCACAATATTTTTTTAAATTAAAATCACTTATACTTAATTTTAAGCCATACAATTATCATGTTGAAAATCAAAGTAAATAAATTAGCTAGAATAATCGGCAATTCGTTGAGATAAATTCCATAAATTAGCCAAAGGAAAATACCTATATTAAAAATAATTAGGGTATTAAAAGAAATATCTTTAGCCGATTTAGTTTGCCAGATTTTTAATAACTGAGGTAAAAAAGCCAGGGTTGTTAGCGTACCTGCAACTAATCCTAAAATTGTAATTGAATTCATTTAAAAAGTTGCAACTATTACTAACAATAAAACCTACAAAACGGGCAAAAAGCCCATCTTGTAACTATTAAGGTAACACTTTACACTGTCCGTAATGGCGCAATAAATGATCGCATAATACTAATGCTACCATCGCTTCAACCATCGGCACTGCTCTAGGAAGTACACAAGGATCGTGTCTACCTTTGCCTTTGAGTAGCATTTCCTCGCCTTCTTTATTCACAGTCCGTTGCTCTTTACGAATTGTAGCTGTCGGCTTAAAAGCTACCCGCAAAATGATATTTTCACCGTTAGAAATGCCACCTTGAACGCCACCAGAGCGATTAGTTACTGTACGGAGTTCGCCATTTTCATCGGTATAAAATTCGTCATTGTGTTCGCTACCATTTAACAAAGTTCCCGCAAACCCTGAACCAATTTCAAACCCTTTAGTTGCTGGGAGAGACATTACACCTTTGGCAATATCTGCTTCTATTCTGTCAAAAACGGGCGAACCTAAACCTTTTGGTACGTTACGGGCGACACATTCAATTACACCCCCAATAGAATCGCCTTGTCGTCCTACTTGCTCGATAAGTTCGATCATCCGCTCGGCAGATTCGGTCTCAGGACAACGTACAATGTTACTTTCAACTTGTTCTAAGGTAACTGTATTAGAATCGATTACCGCTTCTAAATCTTTGATGCGCTTAACGTAGGCAACAATTTCTACATTAGCAACTGTAGCAAGAATTTTTTTAGCGATCGCACCTGCTGCCACTCGTCCAATAGTTTCCCGCGCCGAAGAACGTCCCCCACCTTGCCAATTGCGAATTCCGTACTTAGCATCGTAGGTAGCATCAGCGTGAGAAGGACGATAAGATTGCGCCATCTCATCATAATCTTGAGAGCGAGTGTCTTTGTTTCGCACTAAAATAGCGATCGGCGTACCTAAAGTTTTGCCTTCAAATATCCCGGAAAGAATTTCGCAAGTATCAGCTTCTTTGCGCGGTGTTGTAATTTTACTTTGTCCTGGTCGCCTACGGTCTAATTCTTTTTGTATTTCCTCGGCGGTAATCTCCAATTGTGGCGGACAACCATCAATTGTCACTCCAACGCCGCCGCCGTGAGACTCACCAAAAGTAGTGACTCGAAACAAATGCCCAAAAGTATTACCCATGATGCGTCTTTAAAGATAGCCTGCTATTTTCTAGCATAAACAAGTTGTAAGGTTAAAGTTAAAAGTCCTAAATTTTGGTCTTTAATTGCTAAATATTCAGGAAAAGTAGTAAACCATGCAAATTATTGAGTGTTTCCATACAGCCTTACTTGTCACAGATTTACAAAAAGCTGAAGATTTTTATAGTCATGTTCTCGGTTTAACTAAAATTGACCGCAGCCTTAACTATCCCGGTACATGGTATCAAATAGGCAACTTTCAACTGCATCTCATTGTTGATAGCTCTATCTCTACTGATTTACACAACGCAGAAAAACTAGGACGCAACCCCCACCTTGCTTTTAAAGTTGCTGACTTAGAAGCCGCCAAAACTCAACTAATAGCTGGTAATTACTCTGTTCAATCTAGCGCTTCTGGTAGAAGTGCTTTATTTACCAAAGACCCAGACAACAATATTATCGAACTGACTCAAATCTAAACTTTTTATAGTGCGGTTTGTCAATGAAAATTATCGCCTACAGTTACACAAACCCTTTACTAGAAGCACCACCAGAGCCGAATTTATGGGGGTGGGAACTAGATAAATTGTATCAAGACTTAGGAAAGCGATCGCAATTGCAGCAACTACTACGAGAAGCAAAAACCGATCCCGCCAATTACCTGCTAATTCGCCGCATCGAAGAACTTGGCGACTCTATCCCAGAAATTAACAATCGTTTGAGCGAATTACAAGCACTCAACATCAAACTTATTACTACCGAACAAGCGGCGGATATGCAAGCCGACTTAGTACAACTGCAACAAATTCAATACGAACAGCATAGCCGCAGCATCCGCCAAGGACACGCCCGTAACCGTCTCAACGCCCTTACTCCACCCGGTAAAGTTCCCTACGGCTACCGCAGAATCAAAGATCTTTATGCCGTAGATCGTACTACATCCCCCGTAGTCAAAGACTTTTTTGATCGCTTTTTGCTTTACGGTTCTTTGCGGGGTGCGGTGCGTTACTTAGCCCAAAAATATGGTAAAAAAATCTCTGTCACTACCGGAAAACGGTGGTTAACTAATCCCGTTTATCGTGGCGATACGGCTTATCAAAACGAACAAATATTGTCTGATACTCATCCGCCGATTATTTCTAGAGAAGAAGCCGCCCAAATTGATCGCTTATTGCGCCGCAATCGTCGCTTACCACCGCGTACAGCCAGCGCTAACCGTTCTTTAGCAGGATTAGTTAGTTGCATAACCTGCTCGTCGCCCATGACTGTTGTTAGCGTTAATAAGCCCCGCAAAAAGGGCGAATACCTCTACTTGCGCCCAACTTTATGTCCCCGTCGTCCTAAGTGTCGTCTTATTTACGAAGAAGTATTGCAGCAAACTATTCAAACTATTTGCCGCGATTTACCTTTAGCTGTAAGTGGCGTGAATTTTTCTCAGTTAGACGGTGTAAAAAATTCTTGGTTAGCAGAAATTGCAAGTAAGCAAGAAATTCTCGCGCTTATACCAAATTTGCTCGATAATGGCATCCTAGATATAGAGACGGCAACTCTACGCACTTACAACCTGCGTACTGAAATTTCGACGTTACAGGGAAAATTAGCAACTTTGCCTCCCGTAAATTTGCGCTCAGTTGCTCAATTAGTTTCAATTCCTCAGTTTTGGCTTGATTTATCAGAATCAGAGCGGCGATTTTACTTTCGGGAGTTTATTCAGCAAATTGAAATAGTACGTCAAGATAAAAGTTGGAACTTGCAAATTATCTTTATTTTTTAGAATGTATGGTTGGTAAGATCCCCCCTAACCCACGTCAACAAAGCGGTCAGGTTCAGCTACACCGCTTTTTGACTCCCCTTAAAAAGGGGGAAAATATCTGGATAGTTCCCTTTGAAAAGAGTGCAACTATAAACAAGTTAAAGTCTTTCAAATCATCCTCTTAGCAGTCGCTTCAAACCTTGCATGGCTCGTTTGTATTATAAAAATTTCACCCAAAGACGTTTATTAGATTGGTTGTGGGTTTTAGGATTATTAATCGCTGCACTAATACTATTTACGCTTAATTTAGGCGGAGTAGCGCTGCGGGATTGGGATGAGGGTACAGTTGCTCAAGTTGCGCGGGAAATTTCGCTTCATCCCATTGCAACGGATGCTTGGCTTTATCCTACCTTGGGCGGAGAACCTTACCTAAACAAACCACCGCTTATCCATTGGCTGATTGCTTTGGCTTACCGTTACGGGGTAAATGAATGGACTTCGCGCTTACCTGGGGCAATTTTGACGGCGCTTTCTGTCCCCTTACTTTACTGTATCGGTCGAGAAATATTCCCGCAACGAATAACGGCTATTTTTGCAAGTTTAGTCTATTTAACTATGCTGCCAATGGTACGTCACGGACGACTGGCAATGTTGGATGGCGCAGTAGTCAGTTTTTTTATATTTACAATTTTGTGCGTGTTGCGAAGTAGGCGAAATTTGCGCTACTGCTTGGGTGTGGGGGTTGGTTTAGGGTTAATTTGCTTTACTAAGGGGCTTTTAGGTTTATTATTAGGTGCGATCGCTTTATTATTTCTGTTCTGGGATACGCCACGCTTACTTACCAGTTGGTATTTATGGCTAGGAGTAGCAATTGGTATTACTCCTGTGGTTAGTTGGTATATTGCCCAGTGGTGGCATTACGGTAGCTTTTTTACCCAAACTGCTATAGTTAGTCAGTCTCTCAATCGAATTTGGCAAGGAGTCGAAAACCACGCCCAGCCCTCTTGGTATTACCTACTAGAAATTGTCAAATATTCCTTTCCTTGGCTGCTATTTTTGCCCCAAGGATTTCGTTTTGCTTGGATTAATAGCAATATCAGCTACTCCAAACTAATTGTTGTTTGGCTGGGTGTTTACTTACTGACAATTTCTGTAATGACGACTAAATTGCCTTGGTACGTTTTACCCGTTTACCCAGCTTTTGCTTTAGCCGTAGGAGTACAACTAACCCAAGTTTGGCACAAATTACGCTTAAGTTATTCCAAGAGTGCGATAGCGCAAGCTGGAACGGTTACGGGCTTCGCCATTCTCACAATCCTTGCACTAATTTCCTGGGGTGGTAGCTTATACTTTAGTCCCCTAAGTCCCGCCAAAGACTTGCAATTGCAAACGATCTTAACTTGTATCGCGCTGACAATGACCATTGCGGCAATTTTAGCCCAAGAATGCGATCGCCAATTTATCGTAATTTTATTTTGGGGTTGTTATCTTTCCCTAGCTTTATTTGTAACTTCTCGTCATTGGGTATGGGAATTAGCCGAAGCTTACCCGGTAAAACCTGTAGCGGCGATGATTCAAAGCAATACAACCCCACAGCAAAAAATTTATACTTCTTTTCCCTATCATCGACCATCTTTGAACTTTTATAGCGATCGCCAAGTCATTCCCGCCACTAACGAAGAACTACAACAATACTGGCAACAATCAAACCCCTACTTACTCGTCGAACCGACTAAGCTTAAAAGTCTAAGCTTAAAATCTGTTCAACGATTGGGTACAAGAGAAGGTTGGACTTTAATTAAGCACCAAAGCTGAAAATAACCGCATCTTACAATTTTGGTTGATTCTTGGCATCGTTAATTTTTTCTACAACTTGATTTTGAGGATTCTGTTGATTGTGGATACTGTCTATACTAAAAACACTAGCGCCCACAATCAACACACCCATAGCAACATACATAAAAGGACGCTTGATAGAACCCAAGTCGCGCATAATTCTTGCCCAAGGGTTGCTTTGACGGCGCAACAATTGACCAGCTAACATTTGTTTACCACTAAAGGGATCGCGGACGTAATGACCACTCCAAGTTACTACTAACTTCTCTTGGCATGAATTGCAAGTAAACAATCCTTTGCACATCTTGACCAACTTAAGGTTGGTGCTTTTTTGACAAATTGGGCAAGTAGTATGATGATGATTACCAAAGGTGTGAGTGTTCATAGGTCAACCTAATTTGCGTGCGTTGCTTGGCTCCAACAGAATTCATTGAGCGTCCTAACTAAAGTATTGCCCTTTTTTGTCATAGATCGCCATGATAACCTACTTCAATGCGCGAAGCCCTGCGTACATATTCTTAATTTTCTCTACCTATTTAAGAATAATTGCTAACTTTTGCAACCAATCATAAAAGTATCGATTGGCAATGTTCTCCTATCATCAATTTTGACTAAAATTATGTTAGCTGCCCTATGCAGACATCTCATAAAGCCAATGCAATTTCTGCATATTTTAGCGATAAAAAAGCAAAAAATATCAATTAATAAGTTTTCCTTACTAAAACTTATTACCAAAGATAGATGCAAAACTGACATTATTGTTTAGGAGATATAAATATTCAAGATATTTATAGAGACAATCAAAAATTCTTTGTCTCACTAGGTAATTTTGCAGCAACAAATAAGGTTTTCAGTTCCATTAATTGTTGCTACTTTACCATTAAGGATATTCTCGTTTGTGGTAGATGCTAAAAATTTAAAAACAGAGGTGAGGATTTAGTAAGAGCCTTACTCCTCTTTAATAGAGCGCTTACGCTGTAGCTTCGGTATCATCCTCTTGGTCTACTTGTTGTAAACGAATGTGTTTGCGTCCTAAAGTTATTTTAAACTCATCTCCCGGCTCCAAGCCCATTTGTTTTGTGTAGGCTGAACCTATCAATAAGTTTTGATTTCTCTGAACGCTAATCTTATAGCTGGCGCTACGTCCTCCCCGCCCATCGGAACTACTATGGGTATCTAATTCGATGCCTTCTGCATCAATTAGAGCATTAAGGAACTTCATCATGTTGACCCGCTCTACACCATTTTTGGTAACTGTGTAGTAGCCACACTGTTTAGCTTTATCTTCTTTGCTGATAAGCTCTAGCTCTTTGACTTTATCAAGAAGTTCTTGACCGATTAATGGCTCTAATTTTTTCTTTTTATTCATCGACTTAAGGTAGATAACTAATGGTTTAATTGTTCAGTTAAGTTTTATTTTAGCTAATACGAGCTTTAAAGCAATAGGTTCAGTGGCTTAAGGCAGTAAAAATTAGCAAAATGCTGAGAGCAAATATAGTGCATTTTGAATTTTATTTTTAGTTTGACTCTTACCCAAGCCTTGACAAAAATAATTTTCGCCAAGGCTACGATATTGCTTAATTCTACTTAGCTTGACAAATTATAATACACTAATTTTGATTGTTAAATGATGATATTACTGAGATTATATGAAAAAAAAAACTATAAATATTAATGTTAATTGCGAATACTAGCAATAAAATAATAACGTTAGATGTATTACCTAAAAGCTAAGGAGCGGCTAAATTAGTTTCTTTGACTACCACCGTAAGAAAATTCAAAATATACACAGAGAAAAAATTAACAGGCGGTAGTGGTACGAAGACAAAAAATGGTCAAGATACTGACTTATCACCAAAAAAGCGCAAAATGAAGCCAAAATCAAAAAATTGAAGCCAAAATGCAGGCTTAGGTAGAAAAGTTTTAAGTAGTAGGCAAATATTGATTAATCGCATTGCAAGGCATAATAAGGTTTAGATAGGTCTATTTACTAGCTAACATTTTGGTTTGAGGCAAGGCAAAGGTAGATAAACTTACCCAAGGGTTGCGATCGCAGGTTTGGTAAATAGCTGTTAGATGAAATTAACAACTCGCGGACATTATAGCGTCAAGGCATTACTTGATTTGAGCTTGCAACCACGTCAAAAGCCAATTGCTGTAAAAACCATTGCTTTGCGGCAAAATATTCCCGCACCTTATTTAGAAAAATTACTAATAGAAATGCGTCGTG
>CAJQOK010000243.1 GCA_905479905.1 uncultured Aliterella sp. | reverse complement strand
ACTAAAGTTTCAATCCCTTTACGCGGATCGAATCTGCCTACATATAAAATTACTAATGATTCTGAGTCTATACCTAATTCTTGTCTTGCTTGCGCTCTAGTTACCGAGCCAAAACGATGAATATCTGTACCGCAAGGAATTATATCAATATTTCCTTGTTTCGATACCAACTGTCGCATATGAAGTTTTTCTTGAGGACTTGTTGCTACAATGCTTTCAGCCGTTTCTAATACTGCTTTTTCAACATCTAATCGCTTTTTAGCAATTAAAGGAACTGTTGGAACTGATTTGTATTTAACGTAGCCCAAAGAGTGATAAGTATGAACTTGCTTGCTACCTTGAATTTTCTTTAACTGCATTCCCACCCAAGCAGAGATCCAGTAGTTAGTATGAACTAAAGCATACTTAATCCCATTATCTTTTTGAAACTTTAATATTTGTTGGACAAATTCAGCCGCGTAGGGAAATATATTATCTCTTGGTACAAATTCTTCAGGCCCAGCTACCAAACGAATTGTTCTACAATTAGGAGAGTGTTGAACGATTGCAGCTTGCTCGGCGTTGGCTTTGCGGGTAAACATATCTACTTGCCATCCAAGGAGAGCTAGAGCTTCCCCTACTTGGCGCACGTAAACATTCTGTCCACCAGCTTCTTCTTTCCCTATTTCAATTGCAGGATCGCCGTGGACTGAAATTAAGGCAATGTGCTTTCGATTTGAGGTATTCATAGCTGATAATTACCGGATTTTAACTAAGTTTTATATAGAGTCCGCTTTGGGCGGTTTCCTTTTAGTGGAGCAGAATATTTTTGATTCCTGTTAATTAATATAAAGTTGATTAAAATTCTGGGCATCCACTGCGGGAAAGATTTTATATACTCTAATTGTCCGTCTTGCGGCTTTTTTCAGGTCTAGAGTGTATTTTAAAATTTTTGTCAATCCCCCAATCTTGGTATGTATAGGGTATTTTAAGCTATTTTAGTTACTATATAAACTTTTTTCGATTTTATAATAGACTAACACAAGCATTATTGTTTACATCTTATCTTATGTTTAACCTAAACGAAGTTAATCGTAAGCGGTCAAAATTGTTTTGCTTCAACAACTTTAACTAATTATTAGTTAAAGGTAAAAAGTTTAATAGAGTATTAATTAGTTCATTACAATAGCGTTATGCAATTAGAGTTTGTGCCAATTGAAGATTTTTACTTTGCTTTGACACTGGCAGTCCGACCATTGGAAGATATTGGTGATGGGGATTTGGTCGCCCTAGTGCGATCGCGTTTAGAGTTATTGTGCGGTCAACCTTCAACGATTGCGGCGGCTACCCAAAATAATTTTAACTATGTTTTTGTTGTCGATAACGATCATAGCCCGACTTCAAAGTTAGTAGTATCTATAGCTGACTGGCAAAATAAACTCCGCCTTAGTAGCGATTATGGCTGGGAGTTAGACAAAGAACGTAAACCTGTGCGTACCGAACTATTTAATCAACGTTCAGATTTTGCTCATCAATTGCGATCGCATTTAGAATCTTGGCTAGAAATTCCTCTACCAAATTCTCCAGTCTCGTAAAGATAGGGTAATGGGCAATTACCCATTACCCATTAGCCATTACCCATTAGTAGTTTGGGCTGCCAACATTTGCTTGAGTTTCTCCAAATCCGCAGCCCAGCGAGGATCGGGTTGTACTCCTTCGCTGGTTTCGGTGGTGCTAGTTGTTGTTGTACTAGCGGGGCGACGAGATTTTTTATTGTTGCTATTGCTGCTAGTGGTGCGCTTAGTTGGGGCTGGTTTATCTGAAACGCTACTGGTAGTAGGACTTGCCTCATTATCCATCGGACTCTGTTCGCCGTCTTCCTCTGCACCTTTAGTACGAGGTAAAGCTTTCTCGATTTTTATAGGTGTATCTTTAAATAAATAACCATTAAATTTTTCAATTATTTTGTCAGCGTGTTCGTCATCATTGACAGTTACAAAGCCAAAGCCGCGACATTTGCCTGTTTTGCGGTCTTTAATTACTTTCGTAACTACTGAATCGCCTTCCTCTGCAAAAACTGCTTGCAGGTCTTGACGTTCTACTTCTTCTTTGGGCAGATTACCAATATATAAACGAACTGACATGAACTATTCCTCTACAAATTGACACAAAAATAATTTGGCATCGAACCGCTTAGTTTAGATTTGCTGATAACAAAGTGACATTGACTCTTGCTGCCACTAACTAATTTTTAAATTTTATCTAGCTTATCTATACCTTACAGGTGCAGTTTGTTAATTCAGTATTTCAATTATTAATCTCCTGAAAAAACTTTGGTTTTACAACTGCTTTCTCGTTTGATGATTTGTTCAGTTGATCGCCTTTTTGCCATAAGTAACGTTTCTAATGCTACTAACCTGTAACGGTGACACTATTTTTTACAATATCACGCTCAGAGCTTGTAGGGTAGTTAATTGCATATAATTCCACCTTTAGCAATACCTGGGTTATTACCTAGCTAATTCCGTCCTTCTTAGTGCGGATACTTGCTGCTTGGCTTGTTATGAGCGCAAAAACTATATGTAACTAAATGTAACATTATCAGAAAAAGGCTGCAATTTATTTTTAGATTTTATCTACCCAAAACGATCGCCATAGTACCGTAAAGAGCGATCGCACTTGCCATAATAGTAGCCCAAAGCGGTTGAAAACTATGGCTAACTTTGCCAGCTTGGGTTTGCAAACTATGTAAATCAATCCAGCAATTAGCACCACGACGAAACCAACCTGTAACTAAAATATGGCGACCGATTAAATCCGTTGGATTGAGTGATTGCTTTAAAAAAAGATTGCCAATAAAGCCTAGAGCAGACTGATAATGTAGCTTAACTAAGCCTTGAGGAGAATTTAAGAGCAAGTCTTGTCCCAAGTGGTTAGCGATACCTTGTCGCCCCAAAAGCTTACCGTTGAGGCGTATAGGGTGGCTATCGATAGGCAAAGCTTTTGGGTTGGCTTGTTGGTCGGCTAAACTTGGAGTAGCGCGGATAGAAGCAGGGGTAATATCTGGAAACAAAAAATTTATCCGCAAAAATAGGCTAATACTCAACGCAATAGGCATAAAAGCTTTAATTAGCAACCAGTCGCCATACATCCAAGCAAGCTGAGGAATCCAGATTATTAGAGAAATTGCCCCAATTAGCCAAGCTATTGCTCCCAAAACTAAACCCGAAATCAGTCCAAAAACCGCAGTAAATTGCAATAATGCACGCTTATTAAGTACAAACCGCCATTGTCGTACTAACCTAGGCAAATCGAGCGCTACGTTGGATTGGGGAGGCAAGTTTAGCTCTGTTTCGAGATGCCAAGACTGAGCTATGGTGTTTAGGCGTTGAATGCGATCGCCGATTAAAGGATGAGTATTATTGAGCAACAGTAAATAACGATAAGGATTAAGACAATCCCAAGCCAAAATTGGCTCAATCTCAGGATAAAGACTTCCTAAAGTAATAGCTTGAGCGCAGCTTATAGGCATAAATAGATTTAAGCTTTCTAATAAAAAGCTAATGCATTCTTTTTGCTGAATGTCTTGAGTAATCCCGATCGCAAGTTTGACTAAAGCGCGAGTTAAGCCGTTAGGATTGCCAGTAATACTAGAGGCGAACCTATCGCTATAGTATATTCGCAATTGAGACAACCACAAAGCCGGACGACAAAGCAGCCACCACAAACCGTAAGCAACGCTAGAAATTGTCACCGCCGCAATTTTCATAGTTGAATTGGTTGTGCGATCGCCCCAGGTTGCTACGTAGCGATAAACAGCATAAATCTCTCCACTTAACACCATAAATAAAGACATAACTGCAAAATCCCAACTTGCAATATGTCCCAGTTGTATGGCGTAAATACTAGCAATTTCATCGTCAGCCAATTGTTCTAGCAATCCTTGACTAACAGCAATTCGAGCCGTGCGCCGGAGATTGCCATAGGTGAAGGCTACGGGCGCGGAAGTAGGTAAAATGATTAATTGAGGCAAACGCCAACCTTGTTGACGGCAAAAGCGTTGTAATACTCGCCCTGATTCGGGGCTATAGTTGGCAAGCTGACTAATAGTTATTGGTTGTATCCCATAACTAGACTGCAAAAGCCTGTCTAGCAACCAAGGAGAGCCAACAGTTAGTAATAAGAGCAAAAGACGCAACAAATTTGATGGATCGTGATAAAAGGGTTGAA
>CAJQOK010000242.1 GCA_905479905.1 uncultured Aliterella sp. | reverse complement strand
TTCATTGTCTACTAAAGCATCAGCTACTTTACCAATAGGATTACCACCTTCGGTATAGAGATCCATTGATTTAACGTCTTCTCCATTAAAGGTTTGACGGTATTGTGGATCGAAGTCTTCAAGCTTGTAAAGGGGCATATTATCTAATACTTGATATTACCTAACTTCTACAGATTAGGAATATGTCTATTTAATTTCATCCTTCTGATGGCTGAAATAACTCAATCTTTAGGCTGAATAAAGATTGTCATCCACAATAAAAGTTATTTGTTAGTGGAGTATTTTAAATAATGAAAATATCTAGCCAAAAATGGTTAGCTTTGTTACAAAAAAATAAAGTAATTGCTGTCATTCGCTCCTTAGATCGAGATTTAGCGCTACAAATGGCTTTTGCTGTTGCTAAGGGGGGAATAGAATTAATCGAAATTACTTGGAATAGCGATCGCGCACCCGACGTAATTTCGCAATTGCGTACCGAGTTACCTAATTGTACGATAGGTACGGGAACGTTACTAAACCTACAACAACAAAGAAGTGCGATCGCATCGGGAGCGCAATTTTTGTTTACACCCCATACCGATATAGCAATGATTAAAGAAGCGGGAGATATTCCAATTATACCGGGGGCGCTGTCACCAACAGAAATTGTTACAGCTTGGAATGCAGGCGCAAGTTGTGTAAAAGTGTTTCCTGTGCAAGCTGTGGGGGGAGCAAGTTATATTAAAAGCCTACAAGCACCACTAGGACACATACCGCTAATTCCTACTGGAGGGGTGACGGTAGACAATGCTAAGGGGTTTTTATTAGCAGGTGCGATCGCTATTGGGCTTTCTAGAGAGTTATTTCCGCAGCAATTGGTAGATGCGGGAGATTGGGATGCGATCGCCCTTCGCACTAAAACTTTACTACAACAATTAGGAAAGTAGCTGTTTACAGTAAAATATCATTTTTGCCTTTGAGCCTAAATAAGACTGATTCATGAGCTATTACCGCACCGTACAGAATACATTTAAGCCTAACTACCTTACCAAATTGCAAGCCAAGATTTTAGCTTGTCCTTATTTAGCTGTTAATAACCTCAACCGCGACTTTGTAGCAACTAAGGGGTTTTCTGTGGTGTTTCAAAGGTCACATATTAGCGAAGTTGAACGCTGTTTTCCGTTTTTTAAAAACTATCTGGGCGTAGCGTTACAAGAGGATTGCAACGCTTTTTATCTCAATCCTTTAGTTTTAAACCAGGGTTCGCGCGTCGATCCGCATATAGATCGTAGTTTGCGATCGTATTGCAAAACTATTGAACCGCCAGCAATGGTAAGTGTTTTGTACGTGCAAGTTCCATCGGAGTTAGAAGGTGGCGAATTGATGTTACGTCACGGTAAAAAGCAAGTTGGTTGTATTAAGCCGCAATATAATACTTTGGTACTTTTTCAAGGCGACTTGACGCACTCAGTAAATGAAGTTAAAAGTGCTGTTTCTAATCGTTTAAGCTTGGTTTGTGAACAGTATAATCTTGTAGAACGGGAACTTGAGCAAATTCCTGAGTTTACTATTGAGTCGAGAAAATTAAAATAAAAGTGCAAGAGACGTTGCAATACAACGTCTCTTGCACCAAAATTCTTTTGTGATGTCTACTATGTTGAAATTTTATTACCACCCACTTTCCCCAATTTCGCGGCGGGTGTGGCTGCTACTTTTAGAAAAACAGATTTCTTACCAACCTATTGAGGTTAATCTGGGAAATGGTCAGCAGTTTGAACCGGAGTTTTTGACAATTAATCCTTTTCATCATGTCCCTGTTATTGTGGATGATGATTTTCGGATATTTGAATCTTTAGCAATTTTAGACTATCTTGAACTGCGTTATCCCGATCTAGCTTTAATGCCTACAAAGATTCAAGCAATTACTAAAATGCGAATGGTGCAACAAGTCACCGTAAACGAGTTAATGTCAAATGTGACTGCTGTTGTTAATGCCCAACAGCAACCTTTATCTGATACCCAACAGACGCGCCTAGCTACGGCTTGGCAATTTTTAGATGATGAGTTACAGGGAAAAACGTATTTTGGGGGCGATCGCCTAAATCTCGGTGATATTGTGGTAGGTGCAACAATTCCGCTCTTTTACCGTTTAGGAGTCTCGTTAAATGACTACCCTTGTTTAGATGCTTGGCGACAACGTATTAGCGATCGCCCAGCTTGGCAACAAACTCAACCTGATGAATCTAACTTTGGGCGATGGCAAAAGTGGGTTCAACTTCAAATTAGGCGCAAAAATAAAAGTAAGGAAAAATTAACTCAACTGGGTTACTAATCGATCTTCTAATAACGTTTGATTTGTAAGCAAGTCTTCAACAGTCATTCTTAAAAAGCGCTGCGAGTCAACGTAGAATAAAACTCGCAGGCGATCGCTTCCGGGAAATCCTGGGGGGGTTAATTGAGCAATTGTTGCTGCACCGTCAGAATCATTTAGTGGTTGCACTTGGATTTGACTGTCTTGTTGGCGACGAGTAATCAACATTTCGCCATCATAATAAACCTCCGTTGCTCCCGTTTCGCTCCCTAATTCACCAATTATTAATTCAATACTTGGCTGACTTTCTACTGAAGCACCTAATACTAGCTCTACAGGGTCTTGCATAGGATACGGTTGCCCGGTTTTAATTAATGGATGCCAATTGTGGCGATTGTTGCGCCTATCCCAATAACGGACACCGTAACTGTGATAGAGAAAGTCTTTTACTTCCACGCCTTGAGTGAGTTGTAATGCGCCAAGGGCGATCGCTTCAAAGGGTTTTTGATTGCTAATTAAAGCTGGAGCGAAGTATTTTTGCACCCAATTTTGCACAGCAGGCATTTGCGACGTACCGCCAACTAATAGCACTGCATTGATATCAGCTATTTCTAAACCTTGTCTACGGGCTTGATACAATAGCTGCGTCATACATTCGTCTAGTTGTTCAAAAAACTGATGTTCTTTGAGGATGGTTTCTAAAGTATCGCGGTTTAGTTCTAATTCGTAACTGTCTAGGGTTTCATCATCAAAATAAACTTCGCTTGCTCGGTCTTGAGAAGATAGTTGTATTTTTACTCGTTCCGCCAACCTAGCAGTTAGCGATGTAGCGGCTAATCCTTGAGTTGTAGCGAAGTATTCAACTAACCAGTTGTCGATATCTGTACCGCCTAAATTTTGTCCAGCTTTGGCTAGTACACGGGCGGTTTTTAGCTTTTGTCCAGATTTTTCGGCTAAAGATTTTTGCCCAAATTTAAGCAAAAATCCCAAAGGAGTTTTACCCGCTTGGATGCTTGCATCTAGACGTACCAAAGATAAATCTAACGTCCCGCCACCAAAGTCAATTACTAGCAAATTTTCTTTATCTGCCATACCATAGCCTAAAGCGGCGGCGGTAGGCTCATCAAGCATTCTTACTTGCTCTATAGGCAAAGTTTGGCAAGCTTCCCCTAGCCAGTGACGGTAAGATTCAAAGCTATCTACAGGTACAGTTAAAACTAATGATTCTATGCTTCCTAGTTGGGAAATTAGATTAGTTAAAAACCATGTTCCTATTTGCTCAAAAGTGATAATTTGCCCATCTAATTGGGGTAAAAAGCCTTGAATATTTGCGCCAATACCGCGTTTGAAACTGCGGAAAAATCTCGGATCATTTTTGCTATCGTAGCCGCGATCGCGTACTTGTTGCCCGATTAATACTTTACCTTCGGCGGCA
>CAJQOK010000241.1 GCA_905479905.1 uncultured Aliterella sp. | reverse complement strand
CAGAAGATGAATTAGATAAGGAAGCAAGAAGGCGCGGGACAACGGTGTACTTGCCTACAGGAATGGTGCCAATGTTTCCGGCAGTATTGGCTACAGGCCCAATGAGTTTAATTCAGGGGAAGGCTTGTTGCGCTTTGAGTTTTGGCGTAATTTTAGACTCGGTAGGAGCGGTAGAAAGTTACAGCATTCATGCCAGTGTAATTAAACCCACCTATCGCCTAACTTACGAAGATGTCGATGAGATGTTGCAACTAGGAGTAAAGGCAGAACCAGAAATTGCTGCGATCGCCTTAAAGGCTCAATTGCGTAAAACTTGGCGACATTCTCAAGGGGCAATTAGCATTCATTTACCCGAAGCAAGTATTAAAGTTAAAGGCGACGAAATAACAATTAATGTTTTAGAAGATTCTATTTCCAGGCACTTAGTAGCAGAGATGATGATTTTGGCGGGAGAAGTTGCCGGACGCTACGGTCAAGCTCACAATATTGCCTTGCCTTTTCGCGGTCAGCCCCAGCCAGAACTACCATCGACCGAAGAATTGCTCCAAATACCCGCCGGGCCTGTCCGTGCCTGCGGAATGCGCCGTTGTATGCCTAAAAGCGAGATGAGTATTACCCCTAATCGTCACGCAAGCTTGGGTTTGCCTGCTTATACTCAAGCAACTTCTCCGATTCGTCGCTACAGCGATTTGCTGACTCATTTTCAACTTAAAGCTCACCTGCGGGGCGAGGATTTGCCTTTTGGAGACGAACAGCTTAAAGAAGTCATGTTAAGCGTGTTTAGCGTCACTCAAGAGGTAGTTTTGGTAGAACGTCAAACTAATCGTTATTGGAGTTTAGAGTACCTCCGCCGCCATCCCCAGGAAGTATGGCAAGCCTTAGTTTTAATGTGGCTGCGGGAAGATACAGGATTAGCACTGATATTGATTGAAGACTTGGGTTTGCAGTTGCCAATGCCTTTTAAACGCGATGTTGCCTTGGGGGAACAAGTATTAGTTAAGGCTGCTTATGTAGATCCTCGCCAAGATATTCTTCAGTTTCAAGAAGTGAGTCAATGCGAGGTTTAATCAGGGCGTTTAAAGTCTTGCAAAATTTCTGTAAGCGATAAATGCTTGCGAATATCCATCATTTCGGCTAAAGATGGCTCACCTAAATCGCTAGTTTGAGCTTTTTCTGGTGGTAGTACAGTGACGGTTGGGGAACTAGGCTGTACAGATTGGTTTTCTATTTCTGGGGTAATTTCTGTAGCAATGGCTGCACCTTGTTTGAGTAATAGTCGGCGCTGCTGACGACGCGATCGCCCACCTTTGAAAACTATTGGTAAATTAGGTCGCCATTTAAAAATTACTACGGTAGTAGCTACGCCAGCACCCAATAGAGCCATAGCCCACCAGTTTCCTCCAGCAGAATCAACTTTTTGGGTAGCTAGGGTAGTTTGTCGGCTGGGGTCTTTTGCTATCCGCCCAGTGCTGGTTAAACTGATAATAGCCACTGAGGCGATCGCTATTGATAATAATCCCCCTCCCACTATTAGCAACCATGAATGAACTAAAAATCGTGATTTGGGAAGGTTGGACTTAGTTAGGGTGGGCGATCGCTCTTTAGTATTAGAATTGTTTGGCATGGCGATCTTCAACTACTATTTGTTAGCAAGCTTACTACAAATAATTGCCAGCATAACAGCCATTTATTTGACCGTAAGGGGCTTTAGATAAATGGGTAATTGGGAATTGGTAATTGGTAATTGGTAATTGGTAGAAATGAGGGGGAGACAGGATTGCAGAAAAATCATTACACTTTCGCAATGCAAAAAAATTTAAAACTTAACAGTAAAGCGATTAATGGGAACAGTAATCGCCCTTGTTGGTCAAATTAGTGCTTTTAAATTGGGCAATTGGTTTTAGCTACAAATAAGTAACTTATTTGCCCTGCTGCCAATATTTGTAAGCACTATAAGCCATCGTTACAACTCCCGTAACAATCGCCGTTTCATCTACTTCAAACAACGGATGGTGTAAAGGATAATTGAGAGCGCGATCTTTGTAACCCACCCCTAAACGAAACATCATTCCTGGGGCGTGTTCTAGGTACATAGAGAAGTCTTCAGCCCCTAAAGAGGGTTCTGTAAGTACCAAAACGCGATCGCTCCCAAAAGCTTCTTCGGCGGCATTTTGTACCAACTGCGATAAAGCTAAATCGTTTTGCACCGATGGCACGCCGGGACGATAATTAATGTGATAACGAGCGCCGTAACTATCGCAAACGCTAGAAACTATTTTAGTAATCCAATCAGGCAAGTTAGCGCGAGTTTCTGGATGCAAGCTTCGCACCGTGCCTAACAATTTTACGCGATCAGCAATTACATTTGGCGCTCTACCGCCGTTAATTTGTCCAATACTCAACACCATTGGGCGCAAAGGGTTTTGAGTGCGGCTAATTGCTTGCTGGAGATTCGTTATCACTTGCGAAGCAATCCAAATCGCATCAATTGCTTCGTGAGGTCTAGCACCATGTCCAGATTCCCCAATAATCTCTATTTCTAAGTCATCGGCGGCGGCGGTTAATGCCCCATAGCGAACACCAATTGACCCGGCGGTAATTGACGGAAAAACGTGTAAAGACAATATTGCCGTCACTCGATCCATTCCCCCATCGGCAATCATCCAACTTGCGCCTTGAGCAATTTCTTCGGCGGGTTGAAACAACAACCGCACATTGCCAGGTAATTCTTGGGCTAGTTGCGCCAAAATCATCGCTGTACCTAAGCCTACGGTCGTGTGTACGTCGTGTCCGCAGGCGTGCATGATTCCCGGTTCGCGCGAGGCATACTCTAAGAGCGTAAGTTCTTCAATGGGCAAAGCATCCATATCTGTACGAATGGCCAATAATCGCTTGTCTGTACCATTGCCGATTACTTCGGCGACAACTCCAGTTTTACCTACGGTTTCAGTGACGTGAAGCCCACTTGAAGATAAAACCCCCGCCACAAAAGCAGCAGTTTTGTGTTCTTGGGCGCTTAATTCGGGATGAGTGTGGAGGTGGCGGCGAATTTCAATTAGGCGATCGCGCAGTTGTTCTGCCAGTTCTTGAATACGAGTTAGCATTAATCAATTAATCTAGCGGCTTATCCCCCATCATAAAGAATTGTTAACAGCTAGGGAGATATTTTTAAACTACTTACCCTCATTAGGGCAGTAATATTTGGTAGCCAAGTTAGTAATAATTTGGGCATTAACTATACTTGATTGTTCGACAGTTTCACTAGCCTGCTTTTGTTTGACTTCATCAAGAGAAAGTCCTGATTTTAGTTCGTTACACACTCTTTGAGCTTGCAAACTGCTCATTTGTGGCGACTGCTGCGCGTTAGCTAACAAATTATCGCGGACTTCGGCGTACTGCATGACGTTACGCTTGTATTCTGCTAAAAATGCCTCGTCGATATTAACCGGAAGTTTTGGCGTAG
>CAJQOK010000240.1 GCA_905479905.1 uncultured Aliterella sp. | reverse complement strand
GATTCAATACATAACGGTAGTTTCAGTCAGGAACCCCAAATGGTTACTGAGCCAACAGAAGAATTAGACAGTGAAACGTCGGAAACCACAGTCACGGTTAATACGACTGCTACCCAAATTGAGGAATTAACCGAAGATGAGGAAAAAGAGCGGCATCGGTTGGAATTAAAGGTAGAACGAGCGTTTTATGAAGCGGGGACGGCGTTACGCCAACTGAGGGATGGGCGGTTTTATCGCTCAACGCATAAAACTTTTGAAGCTTACTGCCGCGACCGATTTGGGTTTACACGCCGTCGTCCTTATCAACTAATTGATGCTGCAAATGTTATGGGAAATTTGTGTACCAATGGTACACAAATTTTGCCAAGTAGTGAACGTCAGATACGCGACTTGATTGAGCTAGATCCAAAAGAGCAATGCAAAGTATGGCAACAAGCCGTGGAGCAATCCGATGGTAAAGTTCCCACTGGGCGGATTGTCAAAGGCATTGTTGAACAGCTTAAGGAAAAGCCACTTATCAAAGCAAGTGACTTTTGCTCTGTTGGTGATGCGTTTATCCTGACTAGACTAGAGGGGGCTGAACGAAAATATAATGGCTGCTGGGCGATCGCATCGGACTTGCGGGACTTTACAGTAGTAGTTGATGTTTACGACGGAGATATTGCTGTGAGGCCAGAAAACCTTAACCCCATCGATTTGCCAGATGTACGCCGCCAATTGCCACAAACGCTCAAACGGATCAAGCGGCTGCGAAGTGTAGGAATGCTCGATCGCTGTGCTTATACCCATTTAGAGGCATTAGGGCGACAAACGTACTTAACAGATGTCGAAGAAATTGTATTGCAATGTTTAGAAAACCATTACGGCATTAATCAGTGAAAACATAGAATTATGGCTAACGAGAAAATACTCCTTCCTCCACAGATTCCTCAGTTCAGTAAAGATGTAGAACGGGCAATCTGTTTGTTGGGCAGCCGAACCAAAGTAGAATTAAGCGGCAAATCAGCGCAAGAACTAATAGCATTAGTTGGTCGTTACCCGAACCCACAGGAAGCGGCTACTTGGAAGCAGCATTTAAAGCAGATAGTTAAATCTAAGCAGCAGTGCTACGGAGATGATTAATTAATAATCGAAAAATCCCGCGCATCCAGATAAAACTTCCCCCTACCCTCCCACTGATAAGGTGTAGGCGAATCCAGTAGCCAAGCGCCAAACTTCAACTAAAGTCATACAGGGCGCTTGTTGTAGATGAAGTAAAGAAACTTTTTCACCTTGATGCTGCCCAATCCAAAAGCTATCGCATCGGAACTAAGAGATTTTACAATAGCCATTGACGTTCATGACAATACAATAGCAGTGAAACCAGACAACCTTGACCCCATTGATTTACCAGATGTCCGCCGCCAGTTACCAGAAACCCTCAAGCGGATAAAGCACTTGGGAAACTGTGGCTTGCTAGATCGTTGTGCTTATACGGTTTTAGAATCCTTGGGACGACAAATATACCTGACAGATTTTGAAGCAGACTTGTTAACCTTTATAGAGCAACGATACGGGATTAGCTGAAAAAACCAATGTCATAACTGAGCTATAAAGAACATTGATTATTTCCTAAGTGAATGATACAATTTTTAGCAGCTAGATATATTTTTCTACAACTACACAGTCGCTAAATGAATTTCTGCAAAACTTACTTTTCTTAAAGTAATTATTTTCGGTAAGATTGTGTCATGTAATTTTACCAAATATATGTGATTGAGTTAGTCAATCGCTTCGGAATGGGATCTGCAATAAGGGTTGGTTTAGACTTTGCCCGGTTTGTATTCCTCAAGCAGTTACCCTTGCAAGGATAACTACTAAAATTAATTAGTTACAGAAAAAATTAAATCGGTTTCTAATTAGTTAGTTGTTAAAAAACTTAAAGTTTAGGCAAAACCGCAGCATAAATTAATGCTGAAAGTAACTTGTGTCTGGCTTGAAAAGTTTACTTTATCGCCATATCTTCCCAGCAAAATTACTAATATTGCCAAGTAGATGAAAAGCAAAACAGTTCGTACTCCTCCATCAAGAGATTTAGTCAAAGCGTTACAGGTCAAGGGAAAAAGGCTGAGGACGGAAGGAAGGGATGAAGGGTTTACCTCTCCTTCTATCCCTTTAACTGAGGGAAGACAGAGAACTTCTGCTTGCCTTAAAGAAGATGGAGAATCTTTATCTCATACTATCGAACCTACCTCGCATTTTTCCAGCCTAACCTTAGAAGATATCTTGCTCGAAATAATCCAAAACTGCCAATGTTCCCAGGCAAGCAAGACCAGTATTACTACTTTTATGGTTAGTGAGGTTCCTTGGCTAACCTTGGTAAATAGTAGGCTTGAAATTTACCGCAATATAAGGTCAACAGTTACGGAAAATAGTGAATCAAAGGAGGAGCTTCACTATCTTGACCGATTAGAAGATATAGGTATTTGCCATCTAGCAAACCGAGGAGTAATCGTTGAATCAGGAGGGCGGCTAGTTGTCCTTGCTCCAGAACATTTTAGTGGCAAGAAAGGATTTAAAATTCAATCTAGTAGAGTAAAGAGAGGAACA
>CAJQOK010000239.1 GCA_905479905.1 uncultured Aliterella sp. | reverse complement strand
AAAAATAGAGGCATGATCGCTTGCAAAAAACCTTGGCTAGTGGAAAGTACCATAGCGAAGTTAGGGCAAGTTTTCAAAGTTTGGGTACGGCAACTTTTCTAATAGTACCTGCATAACTTTCCATAATTACTTGTGGAGAGTTACCAACCCATTTAGCAATTTGGGGAATACTGACATCCGCTTCTAATGCCATAGTGACAAACGTATGGCGAGTTTGATAAGGCTTGCGGTATTCATAATTCAGAGATTTTATAATTGTTTTCCAAGCTCTATTTCTGAAATTATGCGTATCGATCCATTTACCTTCAGGACTAGGAAATACTAGGCTTCCAGGCTCGACATTCAAGCCTTTTTTTACTTCATCCAGTAGTTCTAGTAATTGAGCATTAACAGGGAATGTCCGCTTGAATTGAGTTTTCAGCCCGTCTTTAAGTACAAGTCCATCAACGCTATTAACTACTGCTTGCTGGAAGCAGATAGATTTATTGGTAATGTGTTTCCATTGCAGAGCGATTACTTCACTAGGTCTAGCACCTGTAAGAAATAAAAACTGCACGTAGTTAGCATAATGTTTGTAATAGGTATTATCTTTAAAAGCCGCAATAATCGCATCTCTCTCCTCTTTACTAAAAGGATTGATATCGTCATCCTCGGTGCTGAGTTTTTTTAGTTTAATTTCTTTTGCTAATCCCTCAAAAGGGTTGGTAGTAATGAAGTTATTTGCGATCGCCCAATTACAGCAAGCTGATAGCTGTACTAATAAGCGTTTAGCACTATCAGTCGGAATGTTTAGTACAATCCAGTCAAAAATCTGTGGAGCCTCTTCTATCAATTTGTGCGGGCATTTTTCCAAGTATCTCTCTTGCAGCACGTAGGTACGCCAAGTACCAGGAGCGCAATCTGGCTTTTTGAAAGTTTGATACTTTACCCATAGTTCAGAAATTTTTATCTCTTTTCTGGGCTTGATATTGTGTACTACGGCTAAATGAACTTGCGGTTTGTATTTAGCTAAGGTGAAATCAAAATTGTTATTTAAAATATCTGCTTCTATTTGGCGGATTTTTTGTTCGGCAATTTTGCGATTGAGCTTAGTATCATTCATTTCCAAGCTCAAGTAAGTTTGCTTGCCATTAAAAAGACTTCGCGGTAGTCGTAAGCGTAACCTGTTGCGAAATACCTCTAACCCTACGCTACCTTTAGACTGTTTTGGCTGTTCCATGTTTGACTATCAACTCAACAGTTCTAATTTAACCCTGAACTCAATGATAGTCAAATGATAGTCAAAAAAGCAAAAATTAGAGATAAGGCTTGAGATTAAACTTCGTGCTTAAGCCTCAAAAGCTTTCCTACAAAGACTTTTAAAAAAAGCTGGTGACAAGATTTGAACTTGCGACCGGCTGATTACAAATCAGCTGCTCTACCCCTGAGCTACACCAGCATAAGAAACTAATATAACTAATTTATGACTTTTTGGCAAGCTATGAGAAAAATGTGACTAAACGAGCAAGTTT
Source organism: uncultured Aliterella sp. (assembly GCA_905479905.1). Taxonomy (GTDB): domain Bacteria; phylum Cyanobacteriota; class Cyanobacteriia; order Cyanobacteriales; family Chroococcidiopsidaceae; genus Aliterella. Next base: position 1,491 of record CAJQOK010000239.1, on the reverse strand, counting down.
GCTTTGATAATGTCTGATAATGTTTAAACACAGTCATTTTGCGGCACAGGTGGGTAAACAATGGGTTCTCGCCCTGGGTCAAGAAAAAGACTCGAAACCTATCGTTTACTCAATTTAAGACAAACATGGCAGCGTTGAAAGGACGAGATTTATTAAGTTTGACAGATTTGACTAGCGATGAAGTTACTGAACTCTTGCTGCTTGCAGCACAGCTAAAATCTGGACAGGTAAATATTCGCACTAATAAAGTTTTAGGATTACTTTTTTATAAAGCTTCTACTCGTACCAGGGTAAGTTTTTCTGTAGCCATGTATCAATTGGGCGGACAGGTAATCGATCTCAATCCAAATGTAACTCAAGTTAGTCGCGGCGAACCTGTTGAAGATACAGCTAGAGTTTTAGGTCGTTACTTAGATATTTTGGCGATTCGGACTTTTGAGCAGCAACAATTAGAAACTTTTGCTAATTACGCTAATATTCCGGTAATTAATGCCTTAACCGATTTAGGGCATCCCTGTCAAATTTTGGCGGATTTGCTCACAATTAAAGAATGTTTTGGCGAACTTTCTGGCAAAACTTTAACTTATTTGGGTGATGGAAATAATGTTGCTCACTCTCTACTATTGGGCTGCGCTTTAGTAGGTATGAATGTGAGAATTGCTACACCTGATGAGTATCAACCAAATTCGCTAATTGTTGAAAAAGCCCGTAGTATATCCGCAGATAAAACAGAAATAACTATTACCCAAGATCCCGTAGCTGCGGCGAAAGGAGCGGATGTACTTTATACCGACGTTTGGGCAAGTATGGGGCAAGAAGCGGAAGCATTGGCGCGTATCCCGTTATTTCAACCTTATCAAATCAACGAGCAATTATTAAGTGTTGCCGATAAAAAGGCGATCGTTTTACACTGTTTACCAGCCCATCGCGGCGAAGAAATTACTCACGAAGTCATGGAAGGAGCGCAATCAAAAGTTTGGGATCAAGCAGAAAATAGAATGCACGCTCAAAAAGCATTACTGGCAAGTTTATTAGGTGCAGATTAGTAAAAAAAACTAATTTTTCTTTTGATTATTTTGTCAGTGAGGGCATTTATGTAGTACGAATGTTCTAGAGGCATTTTTATATTCCGCCCCTTGCATATTCATGGAACCCTTAACTGAAGCTCAACAACAATTGTATAACTGGTTAGTGAATTATGTTCACGATTACCAGCACTCGCCATCGATTAGACAAATGATGCAGGCGATGCAATTAAAATCGCCTGCGCCTGTACAAAGTCGTTTAGAACATTTACGCGCCAAAGGATATATAGAATGGACAGAAGGTAGAGCTAGAACAATTCGGATTATTCAAAGCGTTCGTGCGGGAGTTCCGGTTTTAGGTGCGATCGCAGCCGGTGGTTTAATTGAACCATTTACTGACACCGTAGAGCAAATAGACTTTTTGCATCAGGTTGTACCACCCCAAACCTTCGCTCTGCGCGTCATG
>CAJQOK010000238.1 GCA_905479905.1 uncultured Aliterella sp. | reverse complement strand
TTTTGAACTGCCGTTTGCGCTAGTTGCTGGCTTAAGTTAGTAATCTCTTTGCTAAGTTGTTCGCACTTAAGCTGCTTTTCTCGCCCTTGTTGGCGCATTTCTGTTATTTCTTGACTTTGCTGCTTAGTTTTGGCTAGAAGCGTGTTAATTACTTGGGTACAACGCTCTAATATTTGCGTAATATCTTGCAGGCGATTTTTTAACTGGGTAATTTCTGATGATTCCGTTGCCTCTCCTCTGCCAAAATGCAAGCTCGAACGTTGGTTACTAATTCCCCCAGTCATTGCGCCGCTAGTTTCTAATAATTCGCCGTCTAATGTCACAATCCGATGCTGCCCCAAATAACCCCGCGCTGCTTCTAAGGTGGCAAATACTACGGTGCTACCAAACACATAGGCAAAGATATTTTGATATTTGCCTTCGCATTCCAGCAAATTTATCGCGTAATCTACAAACCCTTTCGCATAGCCCAAGGCTACAGTAGGCGAAAACCGCCCGGATTGAATCTTATTTAAAGGTAAAAAGGTGATTCTCCCAGCTTTTTTTTGCTTCAACAACTCAATAGCTGCCGCCGCTACTAAGTCATCTTCTACCACCAACTGTCCTAACCTTCCTCCGGCGGCGGTTTCTAAGGCTAATTGATAGCGGGGTTCAACCTTTCCTAATTGGGCAACTAATCCACAAACACCACTTAAACCCGATTGTAAAATAACGTTAGTGGCGAAAGTTCCTTGAACCGATTGAACGGCTTGAATTTGTGCTTCTAATTGATCTAAATTACGTTGTTTTTCTCTTTGTTCTAAGATCAATCTATTTTGTGTTTGCATCTGTATTTGTAATTCTTGTTCTCCTGCTGCTAAGGTTTTTAATAATAATTCAGTTTTTTCAGTAAATGTTAGCAATTCCGCTTCTAAATTAGTAAGCTGGTCTTTTTTATGGGCTATTTGCGGCTCTAAGTTAGAAATTAATTGAGTCTGTTCGCTAACTTGTTTATTTAACTGATTGTGACGCTCGTTTAACTTAGCTTGTTCTGTCCGTTGGGGTTCGATAGTTTTCAGTAAAGCCTCAATCTGACGGCTTAGAGCGGTTTGTTGCTGTACCAACTCATCGCCAGCATAGGCGATCGCATTTGCTGATTCTCGGCTTTGTTCTAAAGCAATCTTTGCCTCTAGTTGCGCTGAACGTAAGGCGGCAATAGCTCTAGTTTCTAATCCTTCTTGTTCTTTAATAATTTGACTAAAAAGATGCTGATTTGACTTGACTTCTTCATTTTTTCGGGATATTCTGACTGTGATATTGTTTGCGGCGTGTTCTAACTCCTGTTTACGCAAGTGGAGTTGTTTTTGTTCAGCTTGGAAGGTTGCTAAGGTAGACTGGAGTTGTAAAAGATCCGCTTCTCCCAAGGCTTTGACGCGCTGGTTGAGTAAGTCAAGTTGGGTTGTAGAAGTTTGAATTTGTAGCTGACTATCGGCAAGCTGAGTGGTTAATTCGGCGATAGTGCGATCGCCTTGTTGTATTTGTTCTACAATTTGCTGTTGTTGAGCTTGGAGATGTCGCCACTGTAGCACCGTTTCCCATTGTTGCTTTTGAGCAAACTCAGCGCGGAGGCGTTGGTATTTCTCAGCTTTGAGCCTATCGGTCGAAAGCTTTTCGCGTTGAATAATTAATTCTTTTTCGACGATTTGACAGCGTTCAATGCGATCGCGTACTTCTTCCAAAGTATCTTTTGCTTGAATAATTTTGCGATCGAAGTTAGCAACCCCTGCTAGTTCGTCAATAATTTCTCTCCGCTCTTTAGCATTCATAGAAATAATGCTAGTCACATCCCCTTGCAGCACTACATTGTAGCCTTCAGGATAAATCCGCAATTGCGACAATTGAGCGTGTAACTGAGTTAAAGTACAAGCTTCGTCATTGATGTAATAGTTTGAAGTATAAGTATCTTGCTTAGTGACTCGGAGACGGCGCGTAACGCTCCATTCGGTGGAAGTATTTTGCTCGTCGTCGCTGATATCAAAAGTAACAGTAACACTAGCTTCTGCTTTACCGCGATTGCCTTGATTGTGGTTAACTAGATCGGGTAAGCGTTCGGCTCTCATCCCTTTAGAACTAGCAAGACCAAGGGCAAATAATAAAGCATCAAGAATATTAGATTTACCTGAACCATTGGGGCCAGAAACCACTGTAAAACCTGGCAATAATGGAACTGTCGTTGTACCGCCAAAAGATTTAAAATGCGAGAGTTCCAGTCGCTTGACATACACCATAGGCGCTGGTTGAATTTTTGCTTAGGGTATTAGTAGTTAAACACCTTAGCATGATTGGCTTTATGCAGCTAGACCTTTATTAACTTTAAGGCAAGATGTTAGAGGTATTTTTTTAAACCTTACGCTCGTGTAGATAAGTAAATACTGATTTGTCGCCAATATCTGGAGGAATGGGCTGTATTGCTTTACGAAGGGCAAATACACAAAATAAAACAGCCCAGGTAGCCAGCATTAATTTTTCTCCAGCGACAGGTATAAGATTTAACATATGTCCTAACAGCAAAACTGGAACTAAAGGCGTAAGAAATTTTGTTTCTAACCGATAAAAACAAAAGGCTTCCTTGAAGTAGATACCCGTTAAAGCTGCAAAAATAAACCCAACTCCGAATAAAGCCAATGGTTGATGATAAAGAGTTGTAGCCAAAGGTGCGGGACTAGAAATTGTCCAATAAACTGCGCTCGTTGTCCCGATCGCCCAAAAGATTTGTAATACTCGGTGCAGTACCGCAAGATAAATATGTATTGTTAGCAAACTAACGCCTAAACCCAAGCTAAAGCAGAAAAACAAAGGCTGTAGTAAGGACAAATTATCAGGAAGTAAAAGAGTGATTGCACTTCCTAGGGCAAAACTAAGGGCAGCAATACCCAAACCAGTACGATAGATAATTACACTGGTGCGATCGCTTTTATCAATTGTAAAATCGCCAAACTGTCCTGGATAAATTATTGATTCTGGTGCTACTTGGTTAGTCATATCTTCTCAGTGAATTTGCATAACAACTAAAGTCATGTCGTCAGTATTTTGACTATCAGTACCGATAAATTGGCGAACTTTGTCAAACAGATATTCTAAAATTGATTGAGGTGGTAAAGAATGCTTACAAGCCCACCCAAAAGCCCTGATTAAGTTTTCCTCATCAAAGCGATCGCCATTTTGACTAGCCGCATCGGTAAAGCCATCAGTGTAATAAATAATTGTATCTCCACTGCGTAATTGAACTTGAGCATTTTCGTACTGATTATGAGCATCAAGCCCAATTAACATTCCCAACGTATCAAGACGCTTAATAGTTTTAGTTGCTGCGTGCCACAATAACGGTGGATTATGAGCGGCGTTACTATAGGTCAAAATCTGCGTATCAGAATCGTACTCGGAGCAAAACAGCGTGACAAATCGATGAGAATTTTCTAAATCTGCATACATTACCCGATTTAAGTGTTGCAAAATTCGGGCTGGAGAATGACCATTTAGCACTTCTCCTCTGAGCATTCCCCGCGTCATAGTCATAATTAGTCCTGCCGGAACTCCTTTACCCATCACATCGCCAATTACTAGCGCCCAGCGATGAGATTGGGTAACTAATTTTTTTTGTCTGTCGTGGTTAGTAGGAATAAAATCATAATAGTCGCCACCTACGCGATTAGCTGGTTGACAAAAAGCAGCTAAAGATACACCAGGAATAGTTGGACATTGACGCGGTAGTAATTGTAATTGAATTTCTGCCCCAATTTCTAATTCTCGGTCTAAACGTTCTTTTTTGCGTAACTCTATAGTAAGTTCGCCATTTTCAATCGCTACGGCGGTTTGATCGGCTATTAGGCGCACAAGCTTTTGTCGCTCCTCCGTCCAATTGTATTGGGGATTATTGCTAAAAACATATAATCTACCTCTTTCTACCTGTTTGACTAAAATACTCGTACCAAACAACTGCCTATCTCCCCCCAATTGGCTGCTAACTTGAGCGTCTATAGTGGCTGTAGCTGGTACTAATTGGGCAGAAGTCAAAGAGGCTGTAACTACATTAATAGCTGTTTCTAAAGCTTTACGAATTATTTTTTGCTGATTGCTATCTTGACAATGTAATTGTTCTAACTTTACTTGACCGTTGGGTTTATATAATATTAATGCGCCAACCTCTGCGTCAGTTACCCGCGTTGCCATCAGTGGTATTAATTCTAAAAACTGATTGAGATTGTTAAAGCTTCGCAGCGCAAAACCTAAAGAGCTTAGTAAGTCTTGGATTTTATGTTGTTCTCGATGCAGACGCGCCACCAATTCTTTTAATGCCAAAACTGGGTTTATCTCTGTAGGCACATTGTCAAGGTCAGTAGGTTGTTGAGGCACAGAAATTAGGCTTCCATTAAGAATGCTGTTTTGAGTGCGGTGAACTCAGTAATTAAGGATAACTTAACTTAAGTTTTTGCAGCGCTAAGTCAAAGATTATAGCGTAGGTTGTCACAGTTGACGCGATCGCAATTATTGAATTATTTGTCTAAAGTCTTGTTTGTCCGACTACGGTTGGGGCATCAACGACTAATTTTAGGCGATCGCTATGAACTGTTAATATAGGCTGACTAATATTTAATTTTGCAAAAGGGCTAGTAGTTGGGATTTCTAAGCTAGAACTAACCAAACCAAAATTCGCTTCCACAAAGGCAGGAAATATTAACAAATTACTTTCTTTGCAACTAAAAGCTGAGGCGCTGAGTTTTAGAGGTAAACCAAAACTTTGACGCTGGTAGTTTAATTTACACAACAAATTGCCTGCTTGACTTACAGTGACGCTACTTGCTTCCCAACTAAATTGGGCTAATTCTTTAGGTAAGCCCCAAACTTGTCGCCCACCAGCCACCGAGTCAGGGTTATCTACATAAATATGCGAAACCCAGCCGCCAAATTTGCCTTCGTAGCTCAAAACGCCAGCAATAATAATTAGTTCGCTGTATTCTAATACAGAACCAGAACTGTACTTAGATAAATAAACCCCACCAATAGTTTTACCAGGCAGGACGGAAACAATATTTAACTCCGCAGGAATTAGGGGACGTACTCGCGCAATGTCTAATAACTGCAAAGTGACAAAAGCATCGCCTTTTAATGTCCAAGGAGGCTGGGGATAAGTCATTTTTATTTCAACCTCTGTGCGTCGCCAGGGCGGGGCGGAAGTGGTGTTGACGTGGGGGCGGGAATCTGAGGATTTGCCCTACCAGAGGGGCTAGTAGCAGCCCGTGTGTTTTGATTAAATAAGCTAACTATAACTTGCACTAACTCATTACGCTGTTTGCGGTTAAGGCTAGTAATTACCGCGCGATCGCCTTCTAGGGGATTTGTCAACAAAGTAGCATATCCGGGATATGCTACTTCATCTATTAGCTCGTTAGCGCCTAAATAGTCAGCTAAAGTTAGTTTCCAATCAAGTCTATAACCGGGGGCGCGTCCTTTAAGATATAGGTGATATTGCAGCAAACGAGTAACTAAAGTGTTTTCTGCGGCTACTTTTTTCGTATCTTTGCTGACATACTTATTTTCTAAAGGAAGATTTGGCAACCTTTGATAAACTTGCATTCCAAACTCTTGAGGTCTAGCAGTTTGAGCAAAACTCGGTGCAACTAAAAAGCTATTGCTAATATTTAGCGACGTGCCTAACACTATTAAGCCTGTTGTGCAGGCAAGAATAAATAGCGATAAAGGCGATTTTTTTTGCCTATTCACAATTTTCTGCCCCTAAAAGACTTCAAGATTCGCCAATAATTTCTGGCTGATTAAGTTCGTCGGACATTTCAATAATTGCCCTTAATACTGGTTTCATCATTGGATCGTCCATAGTATCAAAGTCTTCATAACGGCGGCGTTTAGCGCGATTGGCTACTTGAACAGTAATCCGATAGCGATTTGAGGCAGCACTAATTAGCTCCTCCGCTCTTTGAATAACTTCGGTTTGGGGTGTCTCGAATTTAGAACGTTTGAGCATGAAACCTGCAACTTTTGGGGTTAATTATAGTTTACAACAGACTTTAGAAATAGAGCGATCGCACTTTTAGCCAAGTTGCAAATAATTCTGTCAAGGGCAAAACTAATTCCTAATGGTAGAAAATGCGATCGCCAATCTAAGCCAAAATCTTTATAGGGATATTAGGTAATGTTGGCATGGATATCAAAAATGGATTCATAGACACTGTAGGCAATACGCCACTAATTCGGCTAAATCGTTTCAGTCAGGAGACAGGCTGTGAAATTCTGGGAAAAGCTGAATTTCTCAACCCCGGCGGTTCGGTAAAAGATCGCGCCGCCCTGTATATGATTTTAGATGCGGAAGAAAAAGGCTTGCTTAAGCCCGGTGGTACAGTAGTAGAAGGAACCGCCGGAAATACAGGAATTGGACTTGCTCATATTTGCAATGCCAAAGGCTATAAATGCCTAATTGTGATTCCCGATACTCAGTCTCAAGAAAAGATTGAGGCTTTAAAAACTTTAGGTGCAGAAGTTCGCACCGTCCCTGCTGTACCTTACAAAGATCCTAATAATTACGTGCGGCTTTCAGGGAAAATTGCCTCAGAAATGGAAAATGCTATTTGGGCAAATCAATTTGATAATCTGGCAAATAGGCGATCGCATTACGAAACTACAGGTAAAGAAATTTGGGAACAAACCGACGGTAAAGTCGATGTTTGGGTAACGGCAACGGGAACAGGCGGGACGCTGGCGGGGGTTTCAATGTACTTAAAAGAAAAAAATCCAGCAATCAAAACTGTCTTAGCAGATCCGATGGGTAGCGGGCTTTATAGTTATGTTAAAACAGGTCAAACCCACGCCGAAGGTAGCTCAATTACTGAAGGAATTGGCAATAGTCGCGTCACTGTTAATTTAATCAATGCGCTTATTGATGATGCGATTCAAATTGAGGATCTTGAAGCCGTCCGGGTGGTTTACCGATTGCTTCAAGAAGAAGGGCTATTTCTGGGCGGTTCTACAGGTATTAATGTCGCCGCCGCCGTGCAGTTGGCAAAACAATTAGGGTCAGGACATACAATCGTTACTATTTTGTGCGATAGCGGTACTCGCTACCAATCGCGCTTATTTAACCGAGAATGGTTAGCTCAAAAAGGACTTTCACCCGACTAACAACTTTAAAGGGAATAACCACCCTCTCTGGCAAAAGTTAATTTTTAGATTG
>CAJQOK010000237.1 GCA_905479905.1 uncultured Aliterella sp. | reverse complement strand
TTTAACTCTCTGGCGGCTTTGTACCAATCACGCAAGGTGTTTAGCGATGGGCTGGATGATTGGAGGGTCGTCAGCATTTCGTCAGTTCGCTTATCAACGCGCTCTACAACCTGCTGAAAAAGCTGCATCGGATCTACTGTTTCCGCCAGTGCAGGAGAATCCGTAGAAGGCTCAGAAATATTGCTTTCGCTATACGGTTCTTTATTTATTAGGGGCGCTTCTTTGAGCGGAGTCACGACAGTCTCTTTAACGCTTTGATTTGGTTCACTTGCTGGGCTTGTAGAAAAAGCTGGCACTTTTTCTGCTTTAGCTGTGTTTTGAGGTGCGCTCTTGAGTCCGGCGGCAGAAGTTTGGCTTAACCCAATATCAAACAAGCTTAACTGAACTCCTTGAGGTGCTTCAATTTGAACTTGAGTGCTGGCAGGAGACTTCAAAGATGATTTAGGTTTAACGGGTTCTTTAGTTAATGCCTGCTCTGGTGGCAACGATGGCTCTACGACTTTTTGTGCTATCGGATTACTAACAACAGTTGCGACGGTGGGTACTTGCTCTTTGGGCTGCTCATCAGCTTTACGAGCAACGGCGGCTTTTTCTAACTGTTGGGAAGCTTCTGTTTGCTGTAGATTCTCAACCTCTACTGGGATTTGTTCAAGTCCTAGTGCTGTTTGATTTAGATTCTCAACCTCTACCAAAGCTTGTTCCTGTACCAATGCTGACTGTTGTTTGGTTTGACTCGCTGATAGTGCAGCTTTGCCAAATCCCTGCTCTATCAGGTTACGAGAGAAAATCTGACCAAAAGAGCGAAGCCCTGCGTGCGCGCTTGCGCTATCGCCCTTAGTGCGATACTCTCCGCCCGTTAACGGATTTTGACTAGCCGTTTGCGTCAGAGTTAATTGTCCTTGGGCAGAAATATTGAAAACCATCTCCGCATCCAGAAATAAATCCCCGTAATCATCGGCAAGATAATGAGTTAAATACAGTTCTTTTCCATGCCGCTCGATTGACAAAGGCGTGAATGGCTCATTTTCAACCTTGAGATAAAAATCATCTCCCTTAAGAACTTCTACGGCTAATCCCGCTTGGTGAAGTAGTTTAGAAATATTTTTCTCCGCCGCCCCATGTTGAATCTTTGGCTCAAGTATTTGTATATCTTGTGAAGCGCTGTTTGTAACTTCAGGAAAGGAAGCCAGTGATTTCTCCTCTGGCAGCTTCGGTGCATGATACATCAAAGTGAGATCGCCCTTAACCACAGGAATTGTTAATTTTGAGACTGTATCTTTAGTCTCTGTAGGGCTTGTCGTACCTAAATCGGACAAAGGGCGATTGCTTATTAACTCCGGTTCTTCAGTAAAAACTTCTAAGCTAGGTTCGGACGTAATCGAACTTGCTGGTTGCGCTTCTTCAACCATTGCACCTTGGGCAACGCGAGTAACAGGTATCCGTTCGACATCAGGATTAATCTCATTGCACGGTTCCCAGGATGGTAATACCTGCCCTAGTATTGCTCTCTTTATGGCTGGTAGCCCCCAAGCCCCACTTAGCCCCAAGGTAAGCTAAGACCTCATCAGTTTTATCTGCACTAACAGTAACAGTCATAACTCCAAGGGATTTAGTCTTATTGCCTTCTCTTACCGACTCAGTTTTGCTAGTAAAGTCCCCAGTTAGTTGCAATAATCCTTCGTTTTTGAAATATATTCCCCCCTCGGCAGTAGCTTTAGGAGTTTTAATAATGATGCCGCCAATATTACTTGGTTTAATATCAGCAATTATTGTTAGATTCTCGTCTTCAGTTTTGACAATTCCCACTTTTTGAGTTTTGTCAAAAAACTGCTTGATTTGCTCTACCCCTCCGAACATGACGGGTTTAAGATTCATATCTATAGCGGGGTCAAAACCGCGCCGCAGTAAGTAAACAGGATGAACTTGTCCTTGATTATCTGTAACTTGGGCGAATTTACCTGTTAGCTCGGTAGCTAAAACCTGTCCACTCACTAAATAGCGCTTTTCTTTTGCCTCGCTCTGTCGTTGGTCGAACAGTTCGTAGATAGAAACTTCTTCCTTGATGTTCGTAAAACTCGCTGCCGTCTCCACTGGTTCAAGGGATTGGTTGCCCCCTTTAGTTAAATTATTCAGCCCAATAGATAAAGAGCGCACCCCATCAATAACTAATAACGATACCTTCCAGTTAATCGGGGCGGCGGGGTTATTTGCTTTACTTTTTTGCTCTACCGCCGTGACCACACCGTACAGATAATTTTTAGTCTTGTTATCCATCAGGCGTACAGGTTGCCCGATGGGAAGCTGTTGGAGCAACGCGCTAGTATCTGCTAACGATTCTCTAATACTTCGCTGCTCTTTATCCTGTTGAAAATTCTTACTATTTAGGTCGAGTTTGGCTTTACTAAGTTGGGTCTGTAATTTGTCAATTTTTGGTGAAAGCTGTTCGTCTTGGGCGTTAAGTTTACTTGCTAATTCTACGTCCCCTGAAGATACGGCAGTTTTAAGGTGCTGC
>CAJQOK010000236.1 GCA_905479905.1 uncultured Aliterella sp. | reverse complement strand
TCAAGATTGGGGCGATTCTTCGCGCTGGCACTATCATCAATGTCGCGGGCAATTTTCTTATTCTGGTACGGTTTACATCAATAATTGCCACCTATGGCAAAAGGCAACGCGCAACAGCGCTATCGGCATTCCAGTGTATTGCCCAGTATCTATTTATGGTGTCAATGCCTGGAAGAATAGAGCAACGATAGCAGGGAAAGAGTTTCTTGATGGGGATGATTTTTGGGATGCTCGTTGGGGCGACTTGCCCCCTTACTACGAGGAAGACGAGGAAGACGATTATTAGCCGCCTGACGAGCTAGAGTGACTCCCTAGCGAAACACCGCGCACTATCGGTGTCGCGGCTTGAGTCCAAACCAAGGCGTACTAGCAAGAAACCAACCACTTAAAGACCTCAACAGCGAAGTAGGCGCACTTTGTGCGGCATCTTTTTGGAGGAATTATTCCCCCAAAAAATGCCTTGCCTTTTTACGTTCATAGGCACTTGTGGTTAGTGCTTGTTAGTCCCCACTATGCCTAGGCATTCGTGCCTAGAATCTGCCTTAAAAGTGAATTAGGCGCTCTTAAGTGCGTGCCTATGGGTGATTCGCAGGCGGCTTGCATAGATGGGTAAAAAGGCGCTCACCGCAAAACAAAAAGGAGAATACACAGTGCGAGTTGTCGGACTCGACGTTTGCAAGAACTCTGTAGTTGCTTGTGTGCTTGATGCTGCACCAACGTCACCACGAAAAGTATATTATGACTAGGATTTCCCCCGCTTTTTCACGGATAGCAGTGGTATCAAAGCGCTCTTAGCTCTCAATGCTGATATTGCGGTATTAGAGCCTACGGGGGTCAATTACTCCAAGTTTTGGGTTACAAAATTAGCCGAATATGGAGTAGAAATCGCCCTAGTTGGTCATAGACAATTGAACACTTACCGCGTCAACTTGGACTTACCAGATAAAGACGATTCTGCCGATGCTTTGGCTCTTGCTTGCTACTACATAGAGCATCACAGAAGTGATCGCCGTTTTGTCAGGATACGCGATCCGATCATCTCTCAAATCCGGGATATCTCTTTAAGACTCCAGCATCTCAACTGAGTGCAGTCGCCAATTGTTAACCGCATTCGTCAAGATTTGGCTTGGCAGTTCCCGGAAGCGGCTTTTATTGGTCTGGACGCGCCGCTTTTTTGGGGCTGGTTAGCAGGAGAACGTATTTGCAAAAAATATCAAAAGCTCTACCTTGAAAGTGTCGGTCTAGGACTCAAGGAAGAAACGGAAAACAGCGCCAAAGCCATCATTGTTCTTGCACAACGGGAACGAGCTTTAGAAGTCTCAATGCGGCATTTAATGAAAGATTTACGCTTTCTCAAATACCGCAAGGTCTTTGCGCTCTTTGGTTTTGGCGAACGCACCGAAGCTCTGATCTTGTCCCAAATCTACCCTCTAGAAAACTACTTTGGCGCTGATGGCAAACCAGAAATTAAAGTTCTCAAGGGTCGAGTATCAGGAAAGCCAACTAAACGCCACCTGTTCCGTAGGCGATTTCAAAAAGCACTAGGGGTAGGGCCAACGAGAGAAGATAGCGGCGATAAAAAGAAAAGTAAAAAGGCTGGATCTTCCTTAATTCGGAGGGCGCTCTGGCAGTGGGTTTTTACTCGGATTGAACCAAAAAGAAACCGCGTCAAAAACTCTATTGTTAAAGCTTTAAGTGAAATATTTGACCGGGAAAAAGAGCAGTCGCGACCAATCCAACTTATCCGCAGTCGCATCGCCAGTCGCGCTACCGATTGGCTATTTGCCCAATTGGTCAAGGAGTTGGTTACAGGTAACAATTAATTACTCGCGTTTCCTATCCTTCTGAAAGTGCCGAACTATTTTATTAGTTCGGCTTTCTCTTGAATCCCATGAAAGCTTTAAAGTGAACGTAAAGAAAAAACCGATGCAGTAATTGCTGTGACAAGCACTGCTAGAAGCAAGTAAACGTTACACCAGCGCAAGAAAGTGAAGCTATTTCACCTCCTTTAGACGGTAAAAGTTGCTTTAATATTGCTTCACTCAAACCTTGATTGGTTTCTATTCACGGACAAAGTGCGATCGCGCTGCATGATTAGACTGTAATTGTTGTTCTAACTCCACCCAGTTTTTTTGCTCAATTAAGTCAATTAACCCATCTAAATTTTGCCGATAGTATTGTAGACTTCTAAGCAATTCATCGCGGTTGTAATGCGCCATCATTAAGCCTAATTCAGGATTTCCCCCACCTACGCGGCTAGTATCTCGAAAGCCAGAACTAGCAAGGTTTTTGGGCTAAAGTTAAAACTTCCTCTTTAGCTTCACTTTGACAAGCAGCAATTAACGCTCCACTGACAATTACTGGTAAGTGAGAAATCCAACTAACTGCGCGATCGTGAGCTTGAGGAGTACAGTGATAAATTTTTGCGCCTAGATTCTTGACAATATTTTCAACTACCGCAACGGCTGCAAGGGGAGTAGATGCAACGGGGGTTAGCACGTAAGGCTTAGATACAAATAAATTAGTTTGCGCTGCTTCAATTCCACTATCGGAGTTTCCCGCCATTGGATGTCCGCCCACAAAGTTTGACCATAAAGGCGCAATAGCTTCAACTACAGGCGCTTTAACCGAGCCAACATCGGTTAATACGGTAGTAGGATTGAGAAAAGGAATTAGTTGGTTTACGGTAGGAAGAATCGCCGCTATGGGCGT
>CAJQOK010000235.1 GCA_905479905.1 uncultured Aliterella sp. | reverse complement strand
AAGTTCAGCAACCTTGATATCTTCATTGAGATGAAACTGCAAGCGATCGCTCTTATCGAGTAGTATTTGAAACTGATGGGAAACGAGTCCTTCGCTTTAGAGCCGGAAAATTGCCAGAAGTCGAATACGTTGAAGGCTGTTCTTAGTTTATCTACTCAACTTCTCACAAACAACCTTACCAAGATATAAAGCTGCACAACGGTGAAGTTGAGTTGATTTTGGCTCCAATGCAATGTTCGACCGCCATAACTACTGGCAAGGTAAAGATGATAAAATTCTTACATATTTCTTACACCTTTTGGCTTTGAATCTAGTGGAAGTAACCCGTTTGTCGAGTAAAGGACAAGTTATTATTCCAAAAGCCTTACGTGCTTCTCATAACTGGGAAGCAGGTCAAGAACTTATGGCTATTGATGTTGGTGATGGTATTCTTTTAAAACCCAAAAAGCCTTTTCCAGAGACGACATTAGCTCAGGTTGCAGGCTGCTTGAAATATCGAGGAAAACCTAAGAGCCTAGATAATATAGAAGATGCGATTCGCCAGGGAATAATGGAACAGTGGCATGATCGCAGTTGATACAAACGTTGTGGTACGTCTTTTAACTCAAGATGATGAAGAGCAATACAACAAAAGCCTCAAGCTATTTCAGGAACAAGAAATATTTATCCCAGACACCGTAATTCTCGAAACTGAGTGGGTATTACGTTTTGCCTACCATTTCAAGCCAGATGAAATTTGCAGGGCATTTAGAAATTTACTAGGTTTGCCTAATGTCCAGCTTACGAATGGAAGTTTGATGGCGCAAGCTCTGCAATGGCATGAGAATGGGTTGGATTTTGCTGATGCCCTTCATTTAGCACAAAGCCAAGACTGTTCCGCAATATACACTTTTGATACTAAGTTCGTAAATAGAGCTAAGGGATTAACTGATTGTCAAGTTCAGCAACCTTGATATCTTCATTGAGATGAAACTGCAAGCGATCGCTCTTATCGAGTAGTATTTGAAACTGATGGAAAACGAGTCCTTCGCTTTAGAGCCGGAAAATTGCCAGAAGTCGAATATGTGGAAGGCTGTTCTTAGTTTATCTACTCAAATACTGACTAACAACTTTGTAATTGCCGTCCCAATTAAGATATAAAGCTGCATGACTGCAAAGTTGGGTTGCACAGTTATAGCATCTTACCGACAACTTCCGTTCCGTTCTCACCAAAGCAATGTTAGCCCATTGTACTTTTACCAAAGTACGGTCACAGGGTAATTTCCAAATGCACTGTCTTTTGTTACTACAGGTATATGCTCTGCCAAACTCTGAGCAATTATCAGCCGATCAAATGGATCTTTATGGTGAAAAGTCAGCTTTGCTAACTCATCTAAATGCCCTGGTTGTATTTCAAGTAACTCAATTGCATTTCCGTACACTTGGCGCTCAACCAACTCAATGAACGTTATTGCCAGTTCTAGTTTGCCGATACTAACCTTGATAGACATTTCCCAAAGACTGGCAACGCTTATAAATCTCTGATTTTCCCGGTCTTCAATTAAATTTCTCGCTGCGCTACTGAGATTAAGATTACCCTCGATAAACCATAGAAACGTATGCGTATCGAGCAGGAACTTCATGGAGCGTAGTCCTCGAATTCCAATGGCTCATCAAAATTATCGGACATTTTTACACACCCTTTAGCACTACCAAATTTGGGGATTGCTCCTACGGCGCTAATCGGCACGATTTTGAAAGATGCGCCATCGCTGCGGGTGATGATAACTTCTTCTCCACCTGCTGCTGCTGCAATTAGCTTTGTTAGTTGAGTCTCAGGTTCTTTCAAGTTAAATTGGTGCATCACATTAATATTTCCCAGCAAAAAACTGATGTCTTGAATATAGCTTCTTTATCAGGTTACAGATTGACCTTGAATACCGACGCGATCGCTCTTATCGAGTAGTATTTGAAACTGATGGAAAACGAGTAACCAACTTTAGATCCGGTAAACTGCCAGAAGTAGAATATGTTGAAGGCTGTTCTTAGTTTATTCACTAACAGCTTGACGCAGATTCAAGCCACTTTCTCCATAAAAAAGAACTCTAGTGTAACTTCAGTAACAACGAAACCGAGCTGTTCATAAAATCTCTTTGCAGGATTGACTGCCACAACGCGAAGACGAATTGGAATCTTGTGCTGGTCTGCCTCCACAATAATGCTGTTCATTAACGCTGTACCAATCCCCAAACGCTGATATTCGGGCAAAAGATAGATTTGTTCAAGTTGAATATGTGTCGAATGTCTTTCGACAAGAAACACGCCAACCGTAACATTACCTACCATAATGACTTGCGCGTTGGGAGAACTGCTATCTTCACGGGATTCCTCTTGAACACGCGATTCGCTCCATGCACCCCAAGTAGCGACGATAAACTCCCGCATTGTTCGATCAATAACAGCATAGAAAAGTGGTGCGTCATCTACACTTGCTTGACGGAGCGTGAAAGCTACTGGAAGTTTCATGAATGCTTTGCCATAATTGCAGTTGCGTGTTACGGATGTAAATTTTGCTCAAAATCAAATTATTGTTCGCGATACGAAAGGAATGGAAAGCCGGGTAACAATATCACTACTTACTTATAGATTCAAAAATTTCTCCATCGCGTAATTAGTAAAAGTTTCTCCTCGACAACTAACTTGCTGCTGGGTGATAATTACAAATCCTAGATGCTGAAAAAATGGCTTTGCTGTAATACTTGCTTCAGTAAATAAACGCTGCAAACCCAATTCTACCGCCTTATCCTCAATCGCTCGATAGATTTGGCTGCCTACACCACAACGCTGATAGTCTTTATGGCAATAAAAGCAATCAATATGACCATTTGCTTCTAATTCGCCAAAACCAATGATCGCATCCCTAATTTCCGCAACAAAGGTATAGCGACTAGAGCAAACTTTTTCCCAGTCTCGAAAATAAATATCCTTTGGCGACCAAGCTAAACATTGATTGCTAGAATAATCGCGGCGGTTGATTTCATGCACGGTTTGATGAAATAACTGTGCTATTTGATCTGTGTCTTGGGGGTGAAATAAGCGAATTTGCATTTCAACTAAAGGGCGATCGCATTTTGGGGTACAACAATCGACCGCAGACATACTACCTTAGATATAGGTGGTAAACAATCACAAAATTACTCAGAATCCAGCCGTTAGCAAAAACATTAATAAAGACGATTATGCCAAGAACTCAACGTAACGATAATTTTATTGACAAATCTTTTACTGTCATGGCAGATATTATCTTAAAAATCTTGCCTACCAACAAAAAAGCCAAAGAAGCCTTTGTTTATTACCGCGATGGAATGTCGGCGCAAGCTGATGGCGAATACGCTGAAGCTTTAGACAACTACAATGAAGCTTTGGAATTAGAGGAAGATGCTAACGATCGCAGCTACATTCACTACAATATGGCGCTAATCTATGCTAGTAATGGCGAACATCAAAGAGCTTTAGATCGCTACGAATTAGCACTAGAATCTAATCCTCGTCTACCTCAAGCTTTAAATAATATTGCCGTAATTTACCACTACCAAGGCGAACAAGCTAAATCCGTAGGAGATGCTGACGCAGCCGAAGGTTTCTTTGATAAAGCCGCACAGTATTGGGTAAGAGCGATTCGCATGGCTCCCAACAACTACCTAGAAGCCCAAAACTGGCTCAAAACGACTGGACGCTCGAATATAGATGTTTATTTCTAACTCTAACTTCACCTTTTCAAATTAATTAACTTATGATCGATCGCGAACAAGTCCATAAAGTTGCACTACTAGCCCGTTTAGAGCTAACCCCGGAAGAAGAAGAACAATTTACTACCCAGTTGGGCAGTATCTTAGATTATTTCGCTCAACTAAGCGAACTTGATGTTACTGATGTTCAACCGACAACCCGCGCTATTGATGTTAGTAATGTGACGCGCAAAGATGACTTACAACCCTACGGTGACAGAGAAGCAATACTAACTGGTGCGCCAGACCAAGAAGGCGAATTTTTTAAAGTTCCCCAAATCCTCAGCGCCCAATGATCCCTAGCACTTAAGAACGATGCCGCCTAAGCCCTAATTAAATTTAACTGTAAGTAACCACTTGTAGAGGAAACAATTATGGGTTTAGGTGTACTTAAGGACGGTAAATGGATTGCTCAAAGAGATCAAGAAGACGAGCAAGGCAAATTTGTTCGCCCTTCTACTACCTTCCGTAACCAAATTACCGTCGATGGAAGTAGCGGTTTTAAAGCCGAACCGGGACGCTACCATCTTTACATCTCTTGGGCCTGTCCTTGGGCGCATCGTACCGCCATTATGCGCCGCTTAAAGGGCTTAGAAGAT
>CAJQOK010000234.1 GCA_905479905.1 uncultured Aliterella sp. | reverse complement strand
AGGTAGTACGACCACTGACACTAGCGTACCTAGTCCCACAACAGGTACAACAACAGAAACCACCACTTATCAACAAACCAGCCCAGCTAGTAGCACTCGCACTTTTGATTGGGGATGGCTAGGATTATTAGGTTTAATTGGTTTGGCGGGTAGGCTTGCTAAACGTCATGAACCTACCGTTTACAGCGATCCTTATCAGACAACTACCTCTGATCGTTAAAACTAAAAAAAGGAACTGCGATGCGATCGCAGTTCCTTTAACAAAAGACTAATATTTGTTTTATCTACTTGGCTTAACGTAAGTCCGATTTGGACCTTTAACAACACTTCCTCTAGGGCCCCGGTAATAATCAACGTTGGGGCCATCGTAACGAGTTCTAGCGGGGTCTCGGTAATAATCAACAAAAGATAGATGGTTCGCGCGATCACTCTGATTGCTGCAACATTTTGTTAATTTACGAATATAGCTTTTAAAACATTCTCTTAGGTAAATAGTGCTATGCTTTCTTGTTGTAAAACTCCTTTAGTTACTTTAATTTTTTTAGAACTTTTAGCAATAATTTCCTCACAAGACAAGTGAATTTGCGATTGATTAATATCAATTAAGTCTTGGATTGAAGCCCCAATTATAATTTCCTCAACTCCTGCCCAAATACAAGCTGCAGCACACATCGGACATGGTTCTCCACTAGCATAAATAATATAGCCTTCAAGAGAAGGTGATTTATTTTTATTGGTTAGAGCGCGGATTGCATTCATTTCTGCATGAGCCGATGGATCGCTATCTCTAATTACTGTATTATAAGCTTTTGCTACTACTTCATTATCTTTAATAATTACTGCACCGTAAGGGGAATCTCCTTTTTCTGCTTCTGCTAAGGCTAAATACATAAATCTTTCATGAGTCATTTTTATACCCCTAATTTTACAAGTTAATCGGCTTAGGTCTTAAGATACAAATTAGAATTTAGGTTGTCAAGATAGAAAACGCAACTAAATGCTACCTAAACCTATAATAAATTGTGATGGCGATTTAAACAGTTAATTTGCTACTATTAAAAATTAGTGCCGTCCAGAAAAAGTTAAGGAGAAAACATTATGCCACATACAATTGTTACTAATATCTGTGAAGGCGTTGCTGATTGCGTAGATGCTTGTCCTGTAGCTTGTATTCATGAAGGGCCAGGCAAAAATGTTAAAGGCATGGGTTGGTACTGGATTGATTTTGCGACTTGTATAGATTGTGGCATTTGCATTCAAGTTTGTCCGGTAGAAAATGCGATCGTTCCTGAAGAAATGCCGGAGTTGCAACAAACACCGTAAGATTAGTAGTCTTAGCTTTTAGTTACGTTGAACTAGAATCTTAGAATTATCAGATTGTAACTAATTTCTCCCCGAAGCTAAATGTTAGATCAGCAAAATGCCCCTTTATTAGAAGTTGAGAATGTCTGGGCTGGTTATATTAAAGACTTGGATATTTTACAAGGCATCAATTTTCACATTTTGCCCGGAGAATTAGTTGCAGTAATTGGGCCAAATGGCGCAGGAAAATCGACTTTAGCTAAAACAATTTTTGGCTTATTGACTCCCCATAAAGGCAACATTACCTTTAAAGGAGAAAAGATTGCTGGACTAAAATCAAATCAAATTGTAAAAAGAGGAATGTGCTATGTTCCGCAAATTGCCAATGTGTTTCCCTCCCTAAGTGTAGAAGAAAACCTAGAAATGGGTGCTTTTATTCGCAATATCTCTTTAGTTAGTCTCAAAAATAAAATTTACGATACATTTCCCGGTTTAGCTAATCGGCGACAACAAAAAGCCGGAACTTTATCCGGGGGAGAAAGGCAAATGTTGGCAATGGGTAAAGCATTGATGTTAGAACCAGATTTATTATTGCTAGATGAACCCAGCGCCGCTTTATCTCCAGTATTGGTAAGCAGTGTATTTGAGCAAATCAAACAAATAAATCAAAGCGGTACGGCAATTGTTTTAGTCGAACAAAATGCCCGTAAAGCCTTGTCAATGGCGCATCGAGGATATGTATTAGATACAGGAAGTGATCGCATTACTGGGCTTGGACAAGATTTACTCAACGATCCCAAAGTTGGCGAATTGTATTTAGGGGCCAGAATGGCTCATTAAGCATGGTTTTGAAGCTTTCTCACCATCATCTACAAGCCATTTGTCAGCATGGCGAAAGCACTTACCCCAACGAATGCTGCGGTTTATTGTTGGGTAAAATAGTTAATGACTGTAAAACTGTAGTAGAAGTTAGAGCAACGGAAAACGTCTGGAATGCAGAAGCGGCGCAATTATTTAGCGGGGTGGAAGGGACTAGAGAAAATCAACTTAGCAATTATGCGATTTCTCCCCAAACCATGCTAGAAGTGCAAAAAGAAGTACGCGATCGCACCTTGCAGATTATCGGGATTTATCACTCACACCCCAATCATCCCGCGATCCCGTCAGAGTGCGATCGCCTATATGCGTGGGAACAATATTCGTATATTATTGTGTCGGTAATGGCAGGGAAAGCCCAAGAATTGCTGTGCTGGGAATTAGATAGCGAGTTCAACTTTCAAGCAGAGGAAATTATTATTGTTAATAACTTAGAGAAATCTAAAACAAAGTAGGTTGTTTTTGGATAGGATCTTATTTCGTTCCCTAATTAGTTGCCATGCTCAATCCTAACTTGGATGAAATTCAGTTAAACAAAGAAGAATACGAACGTTATTCTCGCCATATTATCTTGCCAGAAGTGGGGCTAGAAGGGCAAAAACGCCTTAAAGCTGCAAGCGTACTGTGTATTGGTACGGGGGGTTTGGGAGCTCCATTACTGCTATACTTAGCGGCGGCAGGAGTGGGACGCATTGGAATCGTTGATTTTGATGTAGTTGATAACTCTAACTTGCATCGCCAAGTAATTCATAGCACCTCCTGGGTAGGTAAACCCAAAATTGAATCGGCTAAAAATCGGGTTTTAGAAATCAATCCTAATTGTCAGGTAGATTTGTACGAAACTCGGATAAGTGCAGAAAATGCCTTAGAGTTAGTAGAACCTTACGATATTATTGTCGATGGGACGGATAACTTTCCTACCCGCTACTTAGTCAATGATGCTTGTGTGTTGTTAAATAAGCCCAATGTCTACGGCTCAATTTTTCGTTTTGAAGGACAAGCCACAGTTTTTAATTACCAAGGCGGCCCAAATTACCGCGATTTGTACCCCGAACCCCCACCTCCTGGGATGGTTCCTTCGTGCGCGGAAGGCGGCGTACTTGGTGTTTTGTGCGGCATTATTGGCACTATCCAGGCAACGGAGACGGTTAAGATTATTTTGGGTCAAGGCAACACTTTGAGCGGTAGGTTGCTGCTGTACAACGCCTTAGATATGAAGTTTAGAGAGCTAAAGCTGCGACCTAATCCCGTCCGTCCGGTAATTGAAAAGTTGATAGATTACGAGGAATTTTGCGGGATTCCTCAAGCCAAAGCAGAGGAGGAAAAACAAAGAATGGAATTAGCAGAAATTACGGTACAAGAGTTGCAAGCATTGATTGATAGCGGTGCAAAGGATTTTGTATTGCTAGATGTTCGCAATCCCAACGAGTACGAAATTGCCCAAATTCCGGGATCGGTTTTAGTCCCGTTACCAGATATTGAAAGCGGACAAGGAGTAGCTAAAGTTAAAGAATTACTCAACGGTCATCGCCTCATTGCTCATTGTAAGATGGGTGGACGCTCGGCGAAAGCTTTAGCGATTCTCAAAGATGCGGGAATTGAGGGAACTAATGTTAAAGGTGGTATTGCGGCTTGGAGTCAGGAAGTTGATTCTTCTGTACCAGAATATTAAACCACCTGTAATCAATTACCGGGCTTTATTTTCCCCCCTTTTTTAGGGGGGATTGATTGGTAACTAAGCTTTGAGAAGTTGCGCCCCAAATTGCTGATAAGATTACCCAGTTTAAAGTATTAGTGCGAAAGTCAAATAAAGTAACGTCTACAGTATTAAAAAGGGTGATAGATAGAAAAGTAAGGATGTAACTAAAAAATATTAGTTTGTCTTGGCTGGGTAATGGGCGATCGCCTACAAGTAAATTAATAGCCAAAACCATTACTATACCCACTAAACTACATAGTAAAAGTGTTGTAGGAATCCCCGTTTCTGCTGTCAGCATTAAAAAAAAGTTGTGAGGATGTCCTAGCCACAGGTGCATTTTTGCTTCGTAAAGGGAGGTGAAGTTACGCAGCCCCCAACCAGTCCAAGGACGCGCGATCGTCAAATCCCAAGCAAATTTCCATTGAGTAGTTCTCAGCAATGCTAGGGGGCGGTCTGGGTATAATTGGTCAGTTAGCCGCGCCCAAAAGAAAGCCGGGACAATTTTTCTAAATAATTCTTGTAGTGGTGATGGGGCAAAGGCTGCGAGTAAAATACTGCAAAAAATCCCACTTACTCCAGCAATTAACCAGCGCCAACGGAGATAAATAGCGTAACCTAAAAGTGCAAAAATTGCGATCGCCCAAGCGTTGCGAGAGTTGGTTAAAATTAAAGCGATTAAGTTACCAATAGTCGCTACCAGCAAAAATATTAAAGTAAAATACTTAGGTCTTTTTAAGATAAATTCTTGATAGGTTTGCAGCAGTAAGCCCAAACTGAAGCTAAAAACAATTACTAAGTAGCCAGCTAAAATATTGGCGTAGCCAAATATAGAGGACATTCGCCCTACAGGATTGCCAAAAAGATCGAGTTTCCAGCCTAATAATGGTTGCAAATTTGTGGGAGTAACCCAACCTAAAAATAATTGTCCTAAGCCAATAATTACTACGGGGATAGAAGAAATTACCAATAGCCAGCTAAGGCGGCGCAGTTGAAACGGAGTACGAATCAACTCGCTAAAGCTAGAAAACAAAATAAAGAAGGGTAAGAAGTTAAATAAACCTAAAAAAGCATCGCCACGATGAACAGCAAAACCTGTAGTAACAACAAGTAAAACGGCTAAAGTTGCCAATCCCCAATTTAAGGGACGATGAATTAGGCTTTGGTAATGCTTTTGCCAAGTAATTAGGATGGCAATGGCAATAAACGATGCCCCTAATGATGGCAACAAAGGCAACAATAACACCCCTATTTGGGCGTAGTTCCAATTAAATTGCAAGTACGGGCAGCAATGCTGTTGTAGTTTCCGATAGTAGGGCTTTAAACTGTCTCCCAGCACGCTTCTTCGGCACGGGTAAGACGAATTTGAGCTAAAGCAAAGATAATCGGAATAATTCGCCCATAGTTAGTAGATATTGACCGCCAACCTAAATCGGCAAAAAACCACGTCCATAGCACCGGGCCCATACAAGCAAAAATGCCTCTAGCAGCGCCATAACGGGCGGCGCTTTGGAGTACGAGTTTGCCTTGCAACTGCATAGCGGCGGCGGTTCCACCTTTAATTAAGGCTTCTTTAGCTACTTGATAGCTGGCAAACTGAAGGGCAAATTGACGGGCAATTTGTTGTAGCAATATCGGCTGAATAATTGAACTAACTGCGATCGCACTACCACCTTTGACTAATAAAGCTAAAGGATCTCGCTGTACCGCTAAGGGTAAGGGTTCTGATAGTTCGCACTTAGCTAGAGATTTTTGGATTTTAGCAGTTAATTGAGAGAAATCGTTTTGGGGTAATTGTTTCCAAGCTTTGCCTAATAGGTTTAAAAATACCTCAGCTTCTAAATCAGTAGTAGCGAGGTTGTTAGAGTAGGGAATTTTGAGATAGCGACACACTTGAATAATAGCGGTACGATAAGTTACGCGATCGCTACGTCCCCGTAAAACTGTTACCCCATCGGCGGCTAAGTAACGAAATCTTTGTTCAATCGCATCAAGCCAAGCGTCTCTGTCTCTGCTTTGAATATCTATTGGTTGTGGCGTATGCACGTAGTCGAGAGGATTGAATCTTCGACAAAACAAGAGTTCTGTCAGTTGTTGCAATTCGTCTTCTGTAGCCAATTCCAGCGCCGATCTCATTTCGTCCAATGTTTAACCCTCCAGACCCCAACTCGTTTTCTTATTCTACTCTTTGCTTTGAACGAGGATGCTAATTAAAACAGTTTTAGTTTGCCATTGGTGGCGCGATTATGATGATTAAAACAGATACTACTGAATAATTATGTTTGATGTTGCGATTATTGGCGCGGGGATGTCGGGGTTAATTTGCGCCCAGCAGTTGCAACAAGCTGGCTATCGGGTAGTTGTGGTAGAAAAGTCGCGCGGGTTGGGTGGACGAGTGACTACGCGCCGCTTACAGGATACTTGCGCCGATCGCGGTCTAAGTTATTTAATCGCCAATGGTGAACTAACCACAAGTTTAGTTGAATTACTCACTTGCCAAGATATTTTGCAAGTGTGGACAGATACAGTACACGAATTTAGGGCTGATTTTGGGCTAAAAGCAGTTAAAGGAGTGCCTTTATATACTGCCCCAAAGGGAATGAGTGCGATCGCCCGATTTTTGGCTAAAGATTTAGAAATCCAGTTAAGTAAGCGCGTAGTTAGTTTAAGTTTATTTGACGATTGTTGGCATCTCCAATTTGAAAACAGTAACACCCAAGTAGTAGCTAAAGCCGTAGTTGTGGCGATTCCCGCACCGCAAGCGTTGACGTTATTAAAACCCATTGCTTTACCAGTAGTTTTAGATAGTTTGCGCCAAGTGGAATTTTCTAGTTGTATTAGCGTTATTGCTGGCTATCCTGCTAATATGCCTTTACCCGTTTGGCGATCGCTAACAGTGATTGATGACGATACCCTAGCTTGGATTGGTAATGATAGTAGCAAACGTTTGGGAATGAATACACCTGTTTTTGTTTTCCATAGCGCCGCTAAATTCGCTCAAACTTATATAGATACCGAAGATTTACAACCTATAGGACAGCAATTACTCAATAAAGCGGCTAAATTGTTTCCAGAACTTGCTAATCCCGACTGGCTGCAATGCGATCGTTGGCGTTATGCTTTTCCAACAATACCTTTAGCCGATAACTGCTTAAATGCTTATACACCTCAACCATTATTATGCTGCGGTGATTGGTGTGGAGGGTTTAATTTAGAAGGTGCAATGCGATCAGGCAACGCTGCTGCTAAACAAATAAATCAAGTTTTACAACCGACATCAAGTTAAAATAGTTTTATTTCATTGCTAGAAATGTCTGCAAGAGATAAATTTCATTACCTTGTCAGAAATGCCCTTGAAAACGAAGGCTGGACAATTACTCACGATCCCTATCATATAGATGTGGGATTTGTTGATTTTTATATCGATCTAGGTGCAGAAAGGTTAATTGCAGCGACAAGAGAAGGTGAAATAATTGCCGTTAAAATTAAAACTTTTTTAGCCTCATCAACTATTTCCGAGTTTCATACCGCGATTGGACAATTTATAAACTATCGTATTGCTTTGGAAACGGACGATCCAGCAAGAAAGTTGTATTTAGCAGTTCCATTAGATACTTATAAGGGATTTTTTAAAAATCCATTTATTCAAACTGTAGTCAATCGTAACCAAGTATTGCTTTTAGTATACGACATCGAAAAACAGGAAGTTGCTCAATGGATAAACTAGACTTGTACCGCCAACTAATTCAGCAATCTCTAGAAAAACGAGCTAAACTACGAGCAAAAAACGATCCAGTAGAAAGTCAAACAATTTTCGATCCTCAAAGCGATCGCTATTTGCTGATAAATGTAGGCTGGAAAAATAGTAATACTCGTATTTATGGCTGTGTACTACACGTAGATATTAGAGATGGAAAAATTTGGGTACAGCACGATGGGACAGAAGATGCGATCGCCGATCAATTGGTAACATTAGGAGTACCCAAGCAAGACATTGTACTGGCATACCATGCGCCCTATGTAAGACAGTATACAGAGTATGCCATAGGATGAACTTCAAGCATTATTTTAAAGGATCGTGTCCCCAGTTTTTTAAAGAGTACAACCATCGCGAATGTTCGATATCCTTTGCAGGTTTTTGGGCGCTATGGCGATGCACGTAACTAATTACTTTGTTCATGTGTGCTACGTCATCATCGCTATATTTATCTTGCTTTTTCTGCAAGATATCAATGATTTTTTGCCCAGATTTATGACCAATTGATTCATCATTACCATCTTTTTGTCCAACTTCCTTTGATTCCTCGGTTTTTAGCCAAGATTCAATCTCTTTTGGTGTCATATTTACGGCTTGTTTAAAATCTTTGATGACAGTTTCAGTATCTTTACTCATAATTTAATTTTCTATCCTTTCACTTTTTTCAATGACTCCGGTTTATGTGCTGCTTCTTTACCTGTTTTCTCGCTTTCGACTAAATACTGCGGGTTTTCTTGGGAAGCTGCAACATGATGTCCTTTAATTTCTATGGGTGAAGTAAGTTTTTCTTTAATTTTGCCTACAGTTGTACCTTGGGCGGTTTCCCATTCTACTTTGTCGCCTTTTTTAAATGTCTCAGTCATACTTTTATTGTTGCACTCTACTTAAGCTATTATCTTAATTTTTTAGTTACAAACATCAATCTTAAAGCTGATTATATTTTTATCAACTTGTTATAGGAAAATCTACTTGTAGCAAAAGCAAAATATATTTTAAAACTCCTCATCTTCTTCGCTTTCTGGCGGTTTTACAGTTAAACGCCAGCTACTAGAAACTTCTTCTTGCAGATTTAATTGTTCTAATATTTCTCCTAACTCTTTTTGCAATTTTTGAGTTAAGGTAATTGGAAAATCCAACTTAATCCTATTTGTATTTGCTACTTCTGCTAACTGATTAAACTCTACTTTAAATGTGTGTCGTTCTACGGAAGATATTTTTAAACTGTTAGTTTCAGAAACATTTTGCGCTTGCATGGCTGCTTTTAATCTAAAGTCAAAATGGTTACATTCTGATTCAATAATTTGCAATTGTTGCTTTAGCTTTAGATAACGTTCAGCTAATAAAGCAATATTTTCGTTATTTGGATTTGGATTACTTAGTAGCTTTAGTTGCAATAGTTTTTGATGTACCATGTATAAATAAACCGGATCGAGATTTGCGTAACTTAATTGAGTAGCCGTCAAAGGTCTTTTTCCCCAATCACTAGCTTGCTGGCTTTTGTCTACAGCGACGACATTACAAAGAGATTCGGCTAAAGTTTTTAGCGATAAGTTAGGTAAAGGTAATAAATAATATGGGATATCTTTCGCCATTTCTAACGTGCAAGTTACATTCTTAGCTTTAGTTTTGCCCAAAAACTTTAAATCATACTTAGCGTTATGAAAAACCTTTTCAATTGCTGGGTTTAACATAATCTTTCGGACAAATATATCGATAATCTCTGGATGCTCTAAAACGTCTAATACAGCAACATTTTCTTTTGGCTTATCCGAGTAGCTATTTAATACTTGAATAAGCGAAAGCTTAGGATTACAACTTTTAAAATCAGCTACTTCTGTATCAATCCATAAAGTTTTTGCTTGCGTGTATTCGTCAATCAAGGAAAAAATATAATCTGGTTCTACGAAGTATTGCATTAATTATTCTAGTTTTGATTGTAATTACTAATAGGAGTGAGAGTTGTTAAATCTTCAATATTACGCAACATAGTATTACAAATCGCATCAAGAGGGAGGTCATTTGCATCGTAACCAAAAGGATTTTCTATCTCAATCCCAATTTCTTCAATACCTAACAATGTAAAACTAATTAAACCAACAATTGCTCCCGTCCACCAACCCAAGGTACTAACTAATTGAAAGGGTAATAATAAACAATAAATTAATAGCAATTGCTTGAGGTGAATAGCATAAGCTAAAGGAATAGGAGTTTTTAAAATTCGTTCGCAACCTCCCAAATCGTTTACCATTTTATTTAGCAAATCTTGCATTACTACCAAATGCTGAATAGTTAACAACTCACGTTTATATTGTTGCTGAAAATAATTCCCGATCCAAAATGCAACTTCTAGTGGTGGGTTATCCATTGTTTTTAACTTAAAATACTTCGAGAAAGACATTAATTCTTCTAATTCCCGATTGACAGCCTCATTTCTTAAATGTAACTTAGCTGCAATAGCAAAAGCTACTAACAAGCGCATATTTAAGATTTTCTGTTGTTTATCTTCAACTGCGTTTTCTTCGATATTTATCCAAATTTGCCTTGCTAAGTTGCGAACATTATTAATTAAGCTTCCCCAACACTTGCGACCTTCCCAGAAACGATCGTAAGCAGTATTTGTTCTAAAAACTAACAATAACCCCAAAACAATACTAGGAATAACACTTCCTAAAATAGGTTGGGAAACTGGCAACTTAAAATAGTGTAGCAAAGAGATAAACACGCCAAATAAACCACAGTATAAAACGCGATTAAAAATACCTGGGATTACTGAACCTCTAATTTGCAATGCTACTCGAAACCAACGAACTTTCTCGCTTTTCATTTTTTTAATAACTGTACTGAGTATTATTTAAAACATTTAATCAGCCGCTTTTTGCTTCAAGCTAATAACATAAGAAATTAGCACAACTAAAAACTTAACCTATGACTTGCGATCGCAACTGGCAATTTTGGATTGATCGAGGTGGCACATTTACCGATATTGTGGCGCAGCGTCCTGACGGACAATTGGTAATTCATAAGTTGCTGTCAGAAAACCCCGACTTCTACACTGATGCGCCAATTCAAGGCATACGGGAAATTATGGGTATTGACGCTACTGCACCAATTCCAAGTGAGCAAATTGCAGTAGTAAAAATGGGGACAACCGTAGCTACTAATGCTTTATTAGAACGAAAAGGCGATCGCACGTTACTAA